>DUVY01000228.1 GCA_012840805.1 Clostridiales bacterium
ATTTAGAATAGTTCCTACAACCGTATAAAAAATAGTATTTAAATAACCAGTCCAAATATCTTTATAATCAAAAACTACTACATATGCCTGTAATGTAAAATCTACAGGATAAAATGTAACACGACCACTTTGAACCGCACGGCCTGAACTAAAGGAACATGCAACAATATGCATAAGAGGATAAAGTACTATGATTAAACCAATTATTGCCAGTGTTGTATTTACAATATCAAACACTTTATCGCTTTTGCTTATTCTTATTTTGTTAATCCTACTAGAATGATTCACCATAATGATATATCACTCACCTTCTGGGATATTTTATTAACTATAATAATTAGAAATAACCCTATGATAGATTGGAATAATCCAATTGCTGTAGGAAATGAGTAATTTGCCATCGGTGATGCCAGCCCTATTTTATAGACATAAGTATCAATTACTTCTGATGTTCTCAAGTTAAGATTATTCTGCATGAGATAAATTTTCTCAAAGCCAGTACTCATTATTGATCCGACACTCATTATCAGAAGAATAATTATCGTTGGCTTTATACTAGGTAGATCAATATGCCACATCCTTTTCAGCTTGGAGGCCCCATCTACAATTGCAGCCTCATGTAATGTAGTATCAACCCCTGTCAGAGATGCAAGATAAATAATAGAGTTGAATCCCGTATACTGCCATAATCCTGTCCAAACATATAAATGAGGAAAAATATTAGCATTAGATAAAAAGTCGATTTGTTCGAGTCCCATCATTTTTAGCATAACATTAACAGGTCCAAAATCTATAGCAAAGAATTGATTAATAATACTAACCATAACCACAGTAGAAATAAAATATGGTGCATACGTAACCATTTGAAGAGTTTTCTTTAATTTGTTATTAATCAAATAGTTAAGAATAATGGCTAATAATATAGGCAATATCGGGCCTACGATAATACTATACACACTTAATATCAATGTATTTCCTACTAAACGCTCAAACTCAGTAGACTGAAAAAATTGATTGAAATGCTTAAAACCTACCCAAGGACTACCGAACATACCTTTAAATATATTATAGTCTTTAAAGGCGATTTGCAAACCATACATAGGAATGTACTTAAATACTATAATATAAATAGTTGGAAGTAAAAGCATTGCATATAAATCCCAATTATTTGAGATCTGTTTTCTCATATTTATCCTACTTACTTTTTTATTTGCAGATATCTTCATGAAGTATTTCTCCCCTTAAATATCATAATATGATTGGATGAATAACTTGATTTGTAATTTCATGATATATTTTCTATTACGAAATTACAATCTTCAATTCATGATATACTATTCAATTTTTTAAATAATTGAGAAAGAAGTATCTTTTCTTATCCCTATGGTATATTATTAGTCTAAACTATAGCTAAAAAGAACTTCTTCCATTAGGTAAATTTATTTATTTAAATATATCTATTCCTCGTCCCATATCGTAAGCGGAAAATTGGCACCCTACATATGATGGTTGCTGTTTATGTAAAGGTACATGATAATTCACGGATTAAATCAAAAGTCTTACTGATTACATAGCTGTAAATGAGTAAGGTAATCGTGAAATCATCGAATTTAAATTAGCCGCCAATGAATCAGTAAGCCGCTGGAGAGAATTCTTCTCCATTAGCAATTGCGAGGCCAAGAACTCAAAGATAGTACTGCTTCCTAAATGTTTGCATTGATTCCGCGGACTACACGGAGATTCATATCCCTATGGAACATTCCTTTATAACAAAAATATCTCTATATGGAGGGATATTTTCAATCCGAGATTATATCAGATAGAATTCTCCATACCAATAAGCTTTAGCAGCATAAAGGCTTACATTTTCATCGTTTAAATAAGAATACGCAGAAGTTGAGAATTGCGGAATGAGTATTTAGGTAATGATTCAATGACAGTTAAATTTGTAGCTGGCTGAAAACTTTTTATATTAGCAATAATGTGATATAATATAAGATGCGCTAACCTTCATTTAATTTATTTACTATAATTAATTTGTTCTGTAAACAATAATCTTTATTTTGAAAATATAAAGTTTTAAACAGTACGTATACACTTTATCAAATAAATCCAAATTCTAGAACATATTTATCGTATAATGTTCCTTCCTTATAAAAACATTTTCAGAGGGGAGAAAATTGAAACATGCTTTTATCTCATATAAAATTTAATAGACTAACAACTCGTTTTTTCCTAATATATTTATTTGTTGTTATCCTTCCG
>DUVY01000229.1 GCA_012840805.1 Clostridiales bacterium
AACCGACTATAAAAATATACAATAGTTTATCGGAAAAGTCAAGAAAAATATCAATTCTTGCGCCGCATATTTCGTAAAAAAAATTGGTAATTGCGACTGGGAAAAATTTAGCGCAAGCTAACTAATAATAAAGCTTCTTACTGATTATCGCTTTCAAGTTGCTTAATGATTTCATCTTTGTCAATATCAAGGTAAGATTTGTTCAAATCGACATATACAAAGTTATGACCGCTAATCCTTTTTTCTTCAGGGGGCAATCGCATATAGTCGCCATAAATTGAAGACAGATATCTATCATAATCTTGGGGCGCGTTAAAATATCTATCCCTAAACTTAAGCTTAACGGGAGTTCCATAAACTTCTTTTGGAAGTATTTCGCCTAATCTATATTGACCGACACACATCGCCACATAAGATGATTCCTGAAAGCTGTTTTTCTTTACTATTTTTTCAAGTCTGTATTGAAGTTTTTTAGTATCAAACAGCTTACTAAACCAAATCGCCGCATTTTTCCATAAAGGCCTTTTTTTCTTGTCTAGTTTGAGATAAGAAATTGAGATAAAAGGCAATAACAGCAATAGTTTTTTCCTTTTTCTTACAGCCGTTTTGTATGAATTTCCTACTCCGTCTATAGGAAAAATATCTATATACGCCCCGCCTATTCTGTAATTAAACTGCCCCGCTTTTTCAATTATTATGGTGTTTTTGTTAAATATTTTCGCAAAATTCAAATGATAAGACTCTGTGTTTTTGAAATGATGCAGGCTTAAATGAGCGGGCAAATCTTTTTCCAATTCGTTTAACAGCCTATCATAATCCTCTCTCGGCATTGAAACATCTATATCGTCGTCCCATGGGATAAAATCTTGGTGACACGCAGCGCCTATTAAAGTTCCGTAAGTCATATAATATGTTAAATTATGTTTGGCGCAAAAATCATCAAAGTCTATTAAGATTTGATATGAAACATCTTGAATCAATTTTAAATTATAATTTGACATAAGTTTTTCTCTGTTATTTATAAAAATTAATTACATCGTTATGCGTTGTTATGCCAAAATTTTGTGGAATTCCTGTTTTAATTAAATCTTTTCCTTTGAATTCACCATTTACAAAATATTCAACACTTGCAAATTTTTCATACATTTTCAAGATCTTATCTATAGTGGGTGTTTTTATCTTTAATATTTCAGCAAAACCTTTGATTATACATAAGCCGTATGGAAAATCGTTAGTAAAATATCTATGATTTTTATCAGGTATATATTTACCGTCCCCAATCTTTAACATAGGAGTTAAGCTTATTTGAAAGGCGGGGATATGCGATAATTTATAGGTCATTTCTTTATAATTTTTTACTTCATAATGTGTTAATAATGATTTAACACCAGATAAATCAAATTCTGGTAATTTTTTACAAATACTTTGCACTTCTTTATCACAATTTAAAAGCGTTATTGAAGACTCATCATCCCATTCTTTATAGAAATATGATTGTCTGTTATAGGTTTTTCCTTCATAATAATCATTAAATAAATGATAAAGCCTTGAAGTATGTAAGATTTGATTGGAAGGCGTAAATGTAATATTTAAAAAATTAGGCAATGAATCACACGGCATTTGAAATAAATTTGATAATAATTTTGAAGTTTCTTGTGATTTTTCTTTTGGTAAAACGGCAATATCTATTTTAGGTTTTCTGCTTTTATTCATAACGATTTTACCATATTCTTTCACTCTTCCTAGACTATGAACTCTCTGCATGCCAAAAATAATACAGCCCTTTTGCCTAAATTTTGATAAAATAAATTCTGTGCCACCACTACCAGGTATCATACCAATAATAGTATTCTTTTGCACATATGGATAAATATCTTCTGCTAATTTTAATAATGCGTTTGCCGGGACAGTTATAAGTATCAAATCCGCATTTCCCAAAGCCTTCTGCTTATCCGCGGTTATCAGGTCTATATGTGCCTTTTTTTGGGTATTATCATTCCAATCATCTATAATTATTTCTGTTGAAAAAAGATGAGCTTTTGAAGCCAACAAGCATATATTATTTTTTTTTGCAAGAGACAATTCGGCACTAATTAATGTCCCCATATTTCCGCCGCCTATTACGCATATATTCATAAATTAACCTCTCTTCTCAATATTTGAATAATTCTTTCATTATCTTTTCTGTTTCTTATGGCAAGTCTTATATATTGAGGCTTATTAAAGGTATCTTTTTTATATAAATCCTTAATAAGAATATTATGTTTTTCAAGTAAATCTATTGCCATTTTAGCGCTATTTTTATTAATTTTTACCATGATAAAATTTGCTTGAGAATCATAAACCTTATAACCTGCTTTTCTTAATTCAGTCGTCATATATTCCCTTTCTGCCACTATTTTATCGCAAGCTTTGATATAATCATCCTTATATAAAGGAATAATTTGCAGAAAATATTCCGCAAGAGAGTTTATGTTCCAAATAGCCATATTCTGCCTAATTATTTTATTTATTTCTTTATTACCGCAAGCCATAATTCCAAGCCTTAACCCAGGAACTCCGTAGGATTTACTTATACTTTTTATTACTATTAGGTTTTGATATTTATTCATTATATCATCATTTATTAAAGTATATCTTAGTTCTTTTTCAGCAAAATCAATAAAGGATTCATCAAAAATAATAAGCTTGTTCTGATTTTCACATTTTTCAATAATTCTTATTATATCGTCATAACAAATGAAGCTACCACTGGGGTTGTCAGGATTAATAATTACCATATTATCAACCTTATCAATATGTTCCATAATTGTGTCAATATTATAGGAATAATCATTAAAAGAAGTGTTCAATTTCACTATTTGACAATTTGGAAAACACCTTATATATTCATTAAACGTAGGAATACATACTCCCAATTTCCCTTTTACAACTTTATTTAATATATTTATTATCTCAGCCGCTCCATTACCCACTAAAAGCTTGTCAGCGTCAATTTCAAACATCCTTCCAGCATTTAAATTTTGGGTATTTAATCCTGATGGATATTGTCTTAAAAGAATATTATATTCATTTTTCATTTTTTCAATCATTTTATTGCTGGGGAAAAAAGGATTGACAAGATAACAATAATCCAAAAGACCGTCATATCGCCAATAACCACCATATTTAATCTGCATGTGTCTAAGTTTTTCTTCGCCTTCCAAAAATAACGCTGTTGCAATGTCATAGTCTTGACCATCATCTATTTCATACCATTTTTCGTTTTCCAAGATATGAGCTTTTATATGAGATCTAGATAAATGAGAAATTGCTTTTAAAACAGTTTCATAATATTCATTTTCACCATAAGCTTTAATATAAGCTAATAAAAATGGTATGTACTGATTATTAATAAATTCTTTTGAAAATTTATAAATATTTACAGTTTTATAATATTCATTTATATTATTATAATCAAAATCCTTTTTCTCAATAAATTGGGTAATAATATTATCATCTCCAACATTGACAACAGTGCCATCCATCCAAGAAGCGTATTTTGCAACAACTGCCACATTAGGAT
>DUVY01000007.1 GCA_012840805.1 Clostridiales bacterium
GAAAAAGGCGTTACCATTTCGGATATAGCACAAGACCTTGATATTACCTTGCCTTCGGTCACTGTGGCTATCAACAAGCTTCAACGAAAAGGTTATGTGCAAAAAATCAAAATCTCGGAAGACGGCAGAAAGGTCAATGTCGTTTTGACCAAGTTGGGCAAAAAGGTTGACGCTGTTCATAAATATTTTCACGAGCAAATGACCAAAGACATAAGCAAAGAATTTAGCAAAGAGGAAAAAAGTATTTTATTAAAAGGCATATCTAAGCTTAACGACTTTTTTAACTCAAAAATAAAAGAGCTGGAGAAGACCAGATGAGTTTTTTTATAGCGGGAACAGGCAGCGCCATCCCCGATTTGACTGTTGATAATTATAGCTTTGAGAAAATACTTGACACATCGGACGAGTGGATAACTACTCGCACAGGCATAAAAACACGCAAGTTTATAAGCGACGATAACTTAACTAAGATAGCCTCGTTATCGGCGCAAAACGCTTTGGATAACGCCCAAGTATCCAAAGACGAGCTTGACCTTATAATTTGCGCGACTTTGCAGGGGGATTACATAATGCCAAGTTTGGCGTGCCTGGTCCAAAAAGATATAGGCGCTAATTGTCCCGCGTTTGACATCAACGCCGCGTGCACGGGTTTTATATACGCGCTTGATTTGGCGGATTCGTATTTTAAGGCGGGCAAGGCGCAAAATATATTAATTATCTGCGCCGAACAGATGTCCAAGTTTTTGGATTTTTCGGACAGGAGCACATGCGTGCTGTTTGGCGACGGCGCGGGCGCGGTAGCGCTAAAAAAAGGCGATGGATTAAAATATATAGACATTGCGGCGCAAGGCGATTTTGAGGACTTGTATATATCGGGCGCGCGAAATAATATGCCTTTTGCTGATAAAAATACTGAGAACCAAAACGGTTATGTCAAAATGAACGGTCAAAATATTTTCAAATTCGCGGTATCGACAGTCACACAAGACATAAAAAAAGCGCTCAAAAAAAACAAACTAAAAAGCCAAGACATAAAATACTACCTATTACATCAAGCCAACCAAAGAATTTTGGAAACTTCACAATCTTTTTTGAAAGAGCCATCGGATAAGTTTCCCAAAAACCTTCAAACCTTAGGCAACACCTCGGCGGCAAGCATACCTATCTTGCTGGACGAGCTTAACAGGGCAAACAAAATATCAAAAGGCGATTTGCTTTTGTTAAGCGCGTTTGGCGGGGGCAAGACCGCCGGGACAGCAATTATACAATGGAGTTATTAAATTATTATTAAAAAATGGAGGAATCAAAAAAATGACATTTCAAAGAGTAGCCGAACTTTTGGCGGAACACAAGGATCTAAAAGTTGAAGAAATCAAAGAGGATTCAACTTTTGAATCGTTTGGTTTTGATTCGTTGGATGTGGTTGAGTTGATTATGGTATTTGAGCAAGAATTTGGCGTCAGCCTTACCATATCGCAAGACCTAAAGACAGTGGGCGACTTAGTAAAACTTATTGACCAAACCAAATAACTATGTTTAGCACAAGAGTAACTGAGATTTTAGGGATAAAATATCCCATAATTCAAGGCGGCATGGCTTGGATCGCGGACGCGCGCCTTGCGAGCGCGGTATCTAACGCGGGCGGTTTGGGGCTTATAGCTTCTATGAGCGCCGGTCCCGATTGGGTGCGCGAGCAAATAAGAATGGCTAAGCAGCTTACTGACAAGCCTTTTGGCGTCAATATAATGCTTATGAGCCCTTACGCTGCCGATGTCGCCCAAGTGGTAATAGAGGAAGGCGTAAAGATTGTAACGACAGGCGCGGGCAGTCCGTCCGCTTATATGAAAGATTGGATTATCGCCGGCATTAAGGTTTGCCCGGTTGTCGCGTCATCTACTTTGGCGGCAATGATGGAAAAAATTGGCGCGGCTTGCGTAATAGTGGAAGGCAGTGAGGCAGGCGGGCACATAGGCGACCTAACCACTATGGCTTTGGTTCCGCAAGCGCGCGACAAAGTCAGTATCCCTATAATAGCCGCGGGCGGAATAGCTGACGGCAGAGGTTTGGCGGCGGCGTTTATCCTAGGCGCCGAAGGCGTCCAGATGGGCACGAGATTTTTGGTCGCCAAAGAATGCTCAATTCACCCAAACTACAAAGACAAGGTAATCCGCGCTAAAGACACCGACACCATTGTTACAGGCAGGCGGGTAGGCCATCCTGTCCGATGTCTTAAGACGCCTTTTTCAAGAGAGTATATCAAGAAAGAAAACAGCCTTGAATGCGCCAATGAGGAAATAGAGCAATTAGGCGCGGGCGCGCTAAGACTCGCCGCGGTTGAGGGCGACGAGGACAAAGGCTGTTTTATGGCGGGACAGATCGCGGGGCTTGTGTCAAAAGAACAGACAGCCCAAGAAATTATAGAAGAAATCATAAGTTCTGCCCGAGAGATTATTGTAAAGGCGGAAAAATGGATAAAAAAATAGCGTTTGTTTTTTCAGGGCAGGGCACGCAATATCGCGGAATGGGACAACAGTTATATCAGACCAGCCAAAGCGCCCAAAAAGTGTTTGACACTTTGGAAAAAATTAAGCCAAATTTAAAAAAATTATGCTTTGAGACCGATGAGTCCGAGCTTTGTTTGACAATCAACGCCCAGCCGTGCTTGTTTGCCGTAAGTTTAGCGGCGGCGGCTGCGTTGGAAGAATATGGAATCAACGCCCAAGCTTGCGCGGGGTTTTCTTTGGGCGAAATATCCGCTATTGTTTACGCCAAGATGCTTGATTTGGAAAGCGGCTTTAGGCTTGTCCTCAAAAGAGCCCAAGCGATGCAAAATTGCGCCCAACTTCACAAAGGCGGTATGGCGGCGGTAATCGGGCAAGAAAACAGCGTAGTGGAAGATTTGTGCGCGAAAATAGGAGTATATCCCGTCAATTATAATTGTCCCGGTCAATTAACCATAGCGGGCGACGTCCCAAAAATAGACGAGTTTATCGCCATAGCCGCGTCAAAAGGCATAAGAGTCATAAAACTCGCGGTTAACGGAGCTTTCCATTGCCCGCATATGAATCAAGCGGCGCAAGAAATCAAACAATATCTAGATAATATAACTATCAACGACCCCGCCATAGATATTTACTCAAACGCTAGCGGTCAAAAATACGCCAAGCCTTACAGTAACTTGATATACCAACAGATTAACAGTTCGGTAAAATGGCAAACAATAATACAAAGAATGATTGACGACGGTATTAATATATTTATCGAAGTCGGCGCGGGCAACACCTTGACCAAGTTTATCAAAAAGATAAACAACTCTGTTCAGGTATATAACGCGCAAGACCAAAATTCTTTAAAGGCGGTGACAAATGCTTTATCTCGATGATATAAAAATTTTAAAAGACAAAGTCGCGGTGGTAACGGGCGCTTCAAGAGGCATAGGCAAAGCCATAGCTATAAGCCTTGCCCGATGCGGCGCGGATATCGCCATAATTAATCGCGGCAACGCCCAAAACTCCGAACAAACGGTTGAGGAAATAAAGCAATGCGGCGCAAAAGCCAAGGCTTATCAGTGCGATGTTTCTGATTTTAATAAAACAAGCGAAACGGTCGCCAAAATTTTGGAAGACTTTTCAACTATTGATATATTGGTTAATAATGCCGGCATCACGATTGATAAATTAGTTTTGGCGATGACAGAAGAAGATTTCGCCAAAGTGCTGGATGTCAACTTAAAAGGCGCTTTTAATATGATTAGGCATATCTGTCCCATAATGGCAAAAAAACGATACGGCAAGATTATAAATATTTCTTCTGTTTCGGGAATTATGGGCAATGTCGGTCAGGCTAATTACGCCGCCTCCAAGGCGGGCTTGATAGGGCTTAGCAAAACGGTCGCTAAAGAATACGCTTCCCGAAACATCAAGTGCAACGCGATCGCGCCCGGGTTCATAAAAACCGATATGACCGATCAACTTAACGCTAATGTAAAAGAACAAGTAATCAACGCTATACCAATGAAAAAAATGGGGGAAACTCAAGATGTGGCTAATTTAGCCGTATTTTTGGCAAGTCCTTATTCGGATTATATAACAGGCGAAGTTATAAAAGTTGACGGAGGATTATTTATCTAAAATCCCAAAGGAGCAAAGTTATGAGAAGAGTAGTAGTAACAGGGTTGGGAGTTATCTCGCCCGTAGGCAATGATATAGATTCTTTTTGGAACAATTTGACTAACGGCGTATGCGGCATTGACTTTATCACAAGATTTGATACCTCGGACTTTAAGGTCAAAATAGCCGCCGAAGTCAAAGATTTTCGCCCCCAAGACTATATGGAAAAAAACGAAATCAGAAGAATGGATATATTCGCCCAATACGCCGTCGCCGCTTCTGTTCAGGCTGTCAATATGAGCGGCATAAAAGGCAATATAGACCCCGAAAGGTTGGGCGTTTATTTTGGCTCGGGCGTGGGCGGAATTATTTGTTTTTCGGACGAGCAAACCAAATTAAACCAAAGCGGACCGAGCCGCATCTCGCCCTTTTTTGTGCCTATGATGATCGCCAATATGGCGTCGGCGCAGGTCGCTATGAAGCACAACGCCCAAGGCCCTAATCTACCTGTGGTAACGGCTTGCGCGACATCCAACGACGCTTTGGGCGAAGCCTACAAAGCCATTAAGTTTGGCTATGCCGACGCGATAATCACAGGCGGAACGGAAGCGCCTATTACGCCCATAGCCGTAGCAGGCTTTACCAATTGCATGGCGCTGACTACCCGCAACGATATAAAAAGAGCGTCTATCCCGTTTGACCGAAAGCGCGACGGTTTTGTTATAGGCGAAGGAGCGGGCGCTTTGGTGCTAGAAGAATACGAACACGCCAAAGCCCGAAACGCCCAAATTTTAGCCGAAGTCGTTGGATACGCCAACGCTTGCGACGCTTACCATATCACAGCCCCGCATCCCGAGGGCAAGGGCGGCAAAAGAGTGTTAAGGGAGAGTCTTGCCCAAGCGGGCTTTGACCCCAAGAAAGACAAACTATATATAAACGCGCACGGCACAAGCACGCCCCTAAATGACAAAACCGAAACAGCCGTAATTAAGGATGTCTTGGGCGAGACCGCGTATATCACGGCAATCAGTTCAACCAAGTCTATGACAGGGCACACTTTGGGGGCGGCGGGGGCGATAGAGGCTATCGCTAGCGTAAAAGCGCTAACGCACGGCATAATCCCGCCCACAATCAATTATCAAGAGCCCGACCCTGAGTGCGACCTTAATTATACCCCTAATCAAGCGCAAAAAGCCAATATCAATTTCGCCGCTTCGCTTTCGTTGGGCTTTGGCGGACACAACGCTTGCACGGTATTTAGGAGAGTATGATGGAACTGAAAAAAATCAAAGAATTAGCCAAAATATTAAAAGATTACGATCTAAATATAATAGATATTTGCGAAGGCGATAGCAAGATAAGGTTGGAAAAATGCGCTAATTACGCGCCTCAAGAAACACCGCAGCCTGTCGTTGTAGCGCCGCCCGTAACAGAAGACACAGCGCCTCAAGAAGTGGACTTTAACGAGATAAAAGAGATTAAGTCGCCAATGGTCGGGGTGTTTTATCAAGCGTCTTCGCCCGATAGCCCGCCCTATGTCAAGATAGGCGACAAAATCAAAAAGGGCGATGTTCTGTGCATAATAGAGGCGATGAAATTAATGAACGAAATCGTGGCGGAGTTTGACGGCGAGATAGTGGATATATGCGCCAAAAACGGCGAGATTGTGGAATACGGACAGACTTTGTTCAAAGTATTTTAAAAAAAGGATAAAAAATGGATAGAGAACAAATCAAAAATATACTTCCCCATAGAGAACCTATGCTTTTGGTTGACGAAGTCAAAAAAGAAGGCGAATATTCCGTGGGCAAATACACAGTAAGGGGTGACGAATGGTTTTTAAAAGGGCATTTTCCTAACAATCCGATTGTGCCCGGCGTTATCCTTTGCGAGATGATGGCGCAAAGTTGTTGTCTTTTGATGGACAATGTCATTAATAACAGGATAACTTTGCTTTTGAAAATGGACAATGTAAAAATAAAAGACAGCGTCAAGCCCGGCGACACAGTTGAGTTTAGATGTAAGTTAATTAATTCAAAAGACCCATTTTATTTCGCGCAAAGCGAAGCATACAAAAACGGCAAAATTTGCGCAAGTGGAGAATTTTCTTTTGCATTAAAGTAAAAGGAGTTAGGTTTTGTTTCACAAAATTTTGATTGCCAATCGCGGCGAGATAGCCGTTAGGATAATAAGAGCGTGCAAAGAAATGGGCATATCAACCGTGGCGGTGTATTCGCAAGCCGATAGGGATGCCTTGCACGCGAGCTTAGCGGACGAAAGCTATTGCATAGGCGGCAACAGGGTAGGCGAAAGTTATCTAAATATGATGGCTATATTATCAGTCGCCGAGCTAACGGGGGCAAGCGCTATTCATCCGGGGTATGGCTTGTTAGCCGAAAACGCAAAATTCGCGTCTTTGTGCGAAAAATGCAACATCAAGTTTATAGGTCCAAGCGCCGAAGTCATAACCAAGATGGGCGACAAAGACCAAGCGCGTAGCATAATGAAAAAAGCGGGCATACCCATAGTGGAAGGCAGCGACGGCGTCGCCGACGAAAACGAGGCGCTAAAGATAGCCCAAAAAGCTGGTTTCCCCGTATTAATAAAAGCTCGAAGCGGCGGCGGCGGCAAAGGAATAAGGCTTGTAGAAAAAGAAAAAGACTTCAAAAAAGCGTTCGCCTTCGCCACGGCGGAAGCCCAAGCCGCTTTTTCGGACGGCGCCGTGTATGTGGAAAAGTTTTTGCGTCCCGTCAAACATATAGAAGTTCAGATAATATGCGACGATTACAACAATGTGGTATGTTTAGGCGAACGAGATTGCTCTATCCAGCGCAATAACCAAAAAATAATTGAAGAAAGCCCGTCCATATTTTTGGACGCCTCTACCCGTAAAAAAATGTTTGAAGACGCCATAAACGCCGCCAAAGCGGTCGGATATAGGGGCGTGGGCACTATTGAGTTTTTGGTTGACTCGCAAGGCAACTATTATTTTATCGAGATGAACACAAGGCTTCAAGTGGAACATCCCGTAACCGAAATGGTAACAGGCATTGACCTTGTAAAATGGCAGATAAGGGTAGCCGCGGGCAAAGAATTGGCGTTTTCTCAAAAAGACATAAACTTTTTTGGGCACGCGATCGAATGCCGTATTAACGCCGAAAACCCCGACAAAAATTTTATGCCGAGCGCGGGCAAAATTACGCTTTTGCATATACCGGGCGGGCCTTGGGTAAGATTTGACTCGGCGTTGTATCAGGATTATTTCGTTCCGCCTTTTTACGATTCTATGGTAGGCAAACTTATAGTCCACGCCGCGACGCGCGAAGAAGCCATACGCAAAATGAAAGCTTCTTTGTGCGAGCTTGTAATAGAAGGCATAGATCACAACAAAGATTTTTTGATGGACATACTATCGCATCCAAAATTTGAGGATGGGACTTATACCACTGATTTAGTGACAGGAGGCGTAAGATGATAAGACGCGCTCAGTTCAAAAAACCCCGAAATAAGTTAGAGGAGTCCGAAATCAGCTTCCACCCGCCAATAATCAAAGATAATTTATGCTGTAATTGCCCTTCGTGCAAAAAGATTGTTTTTTTGGAAGACCTAAAAAATAATCTAGGCGTTTGTCCTATTTGCTCAAAGCACCTAAAAATCAAGGCAAGAGAGCGGATACAATATATAGCGGATGCCGATACTTTTGAGGAGCTTTTCGGGGATTTGAAATCTAATAATATACTTAATTTTCCTGATTACGACCAAAAGCTAAGCGCATCCCAAGACCAAAGCAACGAAAATGAAGCCGTAATTACGGGCGTTTGCGAAATCAACGATATAAAGTGCTGTATCTTCGCTATGGAACCTTTTTTTATGATGGGCAGTATGGGTTCGGTAGTGGGCGAAAAGATTGCCCGTCTTTTTGAATACGCGAGCGAGCGTAAGTTGTCGGTAATAGGCTTTACCATATCAGGCGGGGCAAGAATGCAAGAAGGAATGCTGTCGCTTATGCAGATGGCAAAGGTCAGCGCGGCTGTCAATAGACACTCCAAACTAGGCTTGCTGTATATCGCAATCTTATGCGACCCCACCGCTGGCGGCGTAACAGCGAGTTTCGCTATGAGCGCGGATATTATAGCGGCAGAGCCTCAAGCGCTTATCTGTTTTGCGGGTCCTAGAGTAATAGAGCAAACAATAAGGCAAAAACTTCCGCCCAATTTCCAAAAAGCCGAATTTTTGCTGGAAAAAGGCTTTATTGATATCGTTATGCCAAGATACGACCAAAAAAAATTTTTGACCGATATGCTCAAGATTCATACATTTAATCAGGAGAAAAACGCGGTATGAACGCTTATGAAAAATTGCTAAAAGCCCGAAGCAAAGACAGAGCCACATTTTCCCGCTTTCTAAATACAATTTTTGATAATTTTTACGAGTTTCACGGCGACAGGCGGTTTGCCGACGACCTCGCCGTAATAGGCGGCGTGGCTTATCTGGGCGATTTGCCCGTAACCGTTATTGGACTTGAAAAAGGCATAGACACCAAGGACAAAATAAAAAGAAACTTTGGCTGCGCTAACCCCGAAGGCTATAGAAAAGCGCTTAGGCTTATGAAGCAAGCCGAAAAGTTCAAAAGACCTGTGATTTGCTTTATAGACACCTCGGGCGCGTATTGCGGCATAGGCGCCGAAGAGCGGGGTCAAGGTCAAGCCATAAGCCAAAACCTAACCGAGATGGCGTCTTTGGAATGTCCCGTAATAGCCATAGTAATAGGCGAAGGTGGCAGCGGCGGGGCTTTGGCGCTTTCGGTAGCGGACGAGATATGGATGCTGGAAAACGCCGTTTATTCGGTTATCTCGCCCGAAGGGTGCGCTAGCATATTATGGAAAGACGCAAAACGCGCGCAAGAGGCTGCCGAATGTCTTAAGATGACAGCCGAGGACTTGTTGAATTTGGGGATAATAGACAAAATTATACAAGAAAAGAATTTTGACCAAACAACTAAAGATATAAAAGAATTACTTACTAATACCATAAAAAAATTAATGAGCTTGAGCGTAAAAGATTTGATTAATAATAGATACTTTAAATATCGTAATATGGGGAATAGATTTATATGATTACATTAATAGTTGATAGCACCGCTTATATTACAAAAAAAGAGGCGTCCGACCTTAACATAAGAATAGCGCCCGTCACTTATTATGTTCAAGGTCAGGTTTATCACGAGATTTATTCGGACTGCAACGGCGATTATATAAACCTTCTTAACTCCCACCGAAACCATTGCAAAACGTCCCAAACCAATGTCGCCACATTTTTGAGCGCGTTTGAGGAAGAAATTCGCAAGGGCAATCAGGTGTTATGCTTGACATTGTCGTCAAGACTAAGCGGAACTTACAGCAGCGCCTCAATCGCCGCGAGAGAACTCAAAAATCCTAATATAATCGTGGTGGACTCTTTGCTTACGGCGGGCGGCTTGTTTTTGTTAGCCAAAGAGGCTGTCAAAATGATAAATTCGGGTCTGTCCTTGCAAGATATAGTGCCCAAACTAGAAAAGGCGCGCAACGAGATAAAAGTTTCCTTTACGGTGGACGATATAATGCCGCTAAGGCGCAGCGGAAGGTTGGGCTTAGTAAGGCAGTCCGTAGGCACTATACTTAATATAAAGCCAATATTAAAATTAGTGGAAGGTTCGGTTATTTATGACGGAACGGCAAGAGGCAAAAGCGAGCAGATAAAAAAATTATCCGAAAAAATACCGCCCACAGCCCAAACGGCAATAGTGCATTATATATGCGATTACGCGACAGCCCAAAAACTCGCCGAGCATATTAGAACGTATATGCCTTCGGCTAATGTATCTGTCAGAATGTTAGGGCCAGTATTAGGCGTGCATTTAGGCGTGGGCGTAATAGGCGTGGTGTGGAAATAGGGTTTTGTTATTTAATAGATAATAAATTATTTTCGCGATAGCGAGTTAAAGTTTTATAAATTTTTTTTTAACCGCTTTTATATTTATAATATGATTTTCTTATAAGCATTATA
>DUVY01000224.1 GCA_012840805.1 Clostridiales bacterium
CCTAAAAATATACTACAGTGTGAAATATACCTAAAAAGAATAAAAGAGGACAGAAATTATCATCAAATTGCATATTTGTGCGAAATGATAAACATGATTAAATCTGGGCTTGAGGCGGCTGGAAAAAGGTATAATGAATAGCAATTCATTCAACTATGATACCGTAGATTTTAGTATCATTAAACCGCATAGGTATAAGTACCCGGCTTTTGTAGCAATAGCAGTTTTTCTCCGGCACCCAGATAATATTGCCCATTCTGGGTTTCGTACCCGGCCGGGGAATATACCAGTGCCCGCACTCTTTCCAGAACAGGCGGGTATGGTGCTTACCGAGCCGGATTAAGGAGGGGACCATCTTCTCTTTATAGATTAGGCTGATGCGGTGGTTGATGCCGACATGGACGGATAGCTCATCCTGCGGCATGTACCATTCAAAATCACTCACAAAAAACACCTCTGGGATAATTATATCTCAGGTGTTTTGTTTTGTACATGAAGGGAGGCTGCAGGAGGGAGGTAGATGAATGTTAGAAATAAACAAGATATACTGTATGGATTGCTTGGAAGGAATGAAACTGTTGCCTGATGAGTGTATCGATTTAACAGTAACCTCTCCGCCATACGATAATTTAAGAAGTTATAACGGCAATATTGAACAATGGAGTTTTGAGAAATTTCAAGGGATAGCCAAAGAATTATACCGCGTTACAAAGCAAGGCGGAGTTGTTGTTTGGGTAATTGGAGATGCAACTGTTAAAGGAAGTGAAACAGGTACATCCTTTAGACAAGCATTATGGTTTAAAGATTGTGGATTTAACCTGCACGACACAATGATTTACATAAAAAACGGTGGCATAAATAGTGGCTCGCTTAATGCTTATCAACAGAAATTTGAATATATGTTTGTACTATCAAAAGGTAGGCCTAAAACAATAAATTTAATTAAAGATAGACCTAATAAATATGTAGAAGATAGAATAAAACGTAAAAAAATGAAAGATGGCACATATAAAGAACAGCATTTTAAAACCGAACCTTTTGGCACAAGATATAACTATTGGATTTATGATACCGGTAGTGGAAAGTCAACAAAGGATAAAATAGCATTTAATCACCCAGCGATATTTCCTGAAAAATTAGCAGAGGATCATATAACATCATGGAGTAAGGAAGGTGATGTAGTGCTTGACCCCTTCATGGGTAGCGGAACAACAGCAAAGATGGCGTTACTGAATAACCGACACTTTATCGGTTTTGAAATTTCAAAGGAATACTGCAACATAGCCAATGAGCGAATATCAAAAATTCAATCAATCCCATCTAACGAAAAACCTACATCAGCAGAATCCTCGATTGAAGAAACAAATTTGTTAGATTGGTTAGATGAGTTATTGGTGAGCGAAGGAAGGAGGTAGATAGATGATGAAATACACCGAAGAAGATTTAAAGAAAATGCAATCGTGGTCGCTTAAACGAAAGATTCAAGTCACACAGACTAGAATAATTGAATGGTATCAGCATTTTGAAGGAAAGGTCTATGTTTCGTTCAGTGGTGGCA
>DUVY01000162.1 GCA_012840805.1 Clostridiales bacterium
GCACCGACTGAACCGTCTTATCAAGACTTGATGGACATTGACGGCGGCGTCATGGGTTATGCACAATTTCTTGAAAGCTGTAAAAACAAAGGTATTTTGAAGTGACACAATAGAGCAATATAGTGTAACTTTTATCAGTAACGATTCGCAGAAGGAATTTCCCTGTATTTGTCGAAGGGAAAATTAAGGGCTAGGGAATCGCGACCCGAAAGGCCGTTGTCCTGGACGGCCTGCCCTTAATACAAGCCCAGGGCAACTACAGGAGGTTGCAAAAGTGAATAACGCTGTTCTGTTGGCGCGCACTATCGACTGTCTTCCGGCCGTCGAAGCACTATTGTACGTCGAACGAGAACGGCATGACGTTGCCACCATTGCGCAGCGTCTGGGTGCCACGGATAAGGAAGTCAGGCGCACATTGATTGAACTTGAAGAACGTTATGATGAACTTGAAAGTGGCTTAGTGTTAAAATGGGAAGGTGGCAAAGTTTGGCTTGAACCAAGACATAAGTACGTTCAATTGCTGTTTGAAGCTGAACATGATAAGGACAAGCGTTCCGAAGACTTAATCGTTAAGTTTCTTTCAGCGAAGAATTTGCGTCAGATGACCCAAAAAAGATATGACGGTTTACTGCGGCGATACGCTAAATGGTTGTCTGTTAGCGTAGACTCTGCAACCACAGATGATGTTCGCTCTTTTCTTGACCATGAACGGCAAAGGGGAAATTGCACCAATACTATTGCCAGCAAGGTTCATGTTCTCTGCTCGTTTTACGGCTGGTTGTTTAGGGAAGGAATCATTCTAAAGAATCCGATGGATAGGATTGAAAGCCCGAAGGAAACCAAATCACATCCTAAATTCCTGACCTATGAAGAAATCGAAAAAATGCGAGAAACTGCGACTGGTGTTCGCAAAGTGCTGTTTGAAGTGTTCTATTCGTCGGGGATACGTGTTAGTGAGATGGTGGGACTTGACCGCAGGGATTACAATCCAATTGAAAAGACATTGCACATCCGTGATGGCAAGGGTGGCAAAGAACGTACAGCTTGGATAAGCACCAGAGCGAATATGATACTGCAGGACTACCTAAAAAACAGAACAGATGATGAACCATGGCTTATCCGCAGTAATTTCGGAAAAAGGATGTCCAAGGAAAGTGTGGAACGCCACATCCGGATATTGGGCGAAAAAGCTGGGTTGAAGCGTCGGGTAACACCGCACATGTTGCGGCATTCGTTTGCCACACACTTGTTGGATGCAGGTACACCGATAGAATTGGTTCAATTCTTGCTTGGACACGAATCAGTTCGTACAACGCAAATTTATGCACATACAAATCCACATAATACCCATTACTTTTACAGACGGGTGTTTTCATAAGGGGCCAACCGGCTCCTTTTTTGTTGGGGGTGATTTGTTGACTGGTATCGGACACGTAGCAGCGACAAGCATGGTGCGTGGTCACCCGCTATTGCGGATAGCATGGGGTTTTGTTTCCCACTACGTGACGGATGTTTTTGTTGCGGAATACCCATCTTACCCACCTACCAAGAAACACTTGCCCTGGTTTTTGTATCAGGGTGTTGGAATAGCCTTATTTTGCGCCATCACGGGTGATTGGTGGGCTATATTGTACGTATGCTTTGGGACGTATTGGAATGGGTGCTGTGGTTGTTTAAACATCTTCGGGGCGAGCGGTGGCAACCGCTATTTTGGTTCCACTACTACAAAAACATGTTATTCAAAAGGCAATGGGGCCTTGTGCCTACAGTAGCACTAGAATCGTTTCTGGTGCTTCTTGTGTTCTTGAGGGGGTGAACGGATGGCGATACCTACGCAGAGACAGATTCATGCCAAACTAGAGGTGATCCGCCCTAATGGCACGCCTGTTGATGTGACGGATTATTTAGAGTCCATTGAGATAGAACTCGGCTCTATTGAAAAGTTGGGCACAGGTACTGGTGCAGATATTGGCGTAAGGTCATTAACAGCTAAGCTGCGCAATACTCCTGGAAAGAGGTTTGCCCCACGAGATAAGACGAGCGACTGGAACATTGTCAATGGCCAGTGGGAACCTCTCCTGTGGCCTTACCGGGGAATTAGATTTCAGGTTTTCCCGCAAAGGGGTGTGGGACCGGGGCAATCTTTGACTGATATTGTCGAAAGTCAAGCGGATTTTGCCAAGGGTGTGTTCACCAGCACAAAGACTCTTGGACGCATGGTCGTCTTAGAAGAAGGGGCTACGTCAGGCAACTGGCGAAAGAACATCAACTTGTCGCAGGTCAAATATGTGCAAAGCAGCAAAATCGAGTGGGAAGCTATCACGGATATCCTTTACTATGATGATCAGGTGTCGCGGGATAGTGAAGACGTTATCGGTGATAGCGAAGATGCGATAGGAGACAGCGAAGATTCGGCAGCTGTCTTTTTTAATGCGCTGTTTAATACTCAAGCACAGAC
>DUVY01000230.1 GCA_012840805.1 Clostridiales bacterium
ATAAGAGATTTATTAAAAAGGGATAGTTTATCTGCACCGCTTATCGTGTCAATGTTTAAGGCTATTTATTGCTACTTTGATACCGCTATGAAGTTTCAAGAGTTTTTAGCAATGTTTGACTTTTCAAGCGTTGAGTATGTCGAGAAACTTGTTGGACAACTAAAAGAAGTGTTTGAAATCGTTGAAGCGGAGGCGGTTGAAAAAAACTAACAAGGCATAGGGAGTTGTTGATTAGTGTTTATAAGAAAATAAATATAAACACACCAAAAAGGCAGTTCTCTATGCCGTTAAGTTTACGGTATATCAAAGAGTTATCCGCCGCCAAAATTGATTATAAAGGCTTGCATATTATTGACTTAACAAGTCTTGTTTATTCTTTAAGAATAGATAGCGCAATGCAATATTTGGAGAATGAAAGAAAAAGCAAGATGAGCAAGCGAGGGATAGCGGAATACAGGCCTGCAACGGAAGCAGACTTTGACGCATTGTAGGAGGGCGTATGGCAAGAAAAACTAACACAGACTTTTCAACAACAAGTTGGGCTTTCTTGGGAAAGTTTATTCAAGATGTGCAAAAGGAAGTAGGCGATACGCTCAACGAGGGGTTGGAAGAAGCGACTGAATATTTGGCTGATAAGTTGCAAGCGGAAACGCCTGTTAATACAGGTGTGACAAAGGATAGTTGGATTAAGCAAATGAAATACCGTAATGTCAAGTATATCAATAATACGGCGACAAACAAACAGGGTTATCCGATTATCAATATTTTAGAGTATTCAAAGACAAAGGGCAAGCCCTTTGTAAGAAAAGTTGTAGAAAGAGAAAAGAAAAACATAGAGCGAATAATTATATCAAAAATGGAGAAAAACGATGGCTAAAAGTTTTAGTATAAAAATTGGAGCAGACACAAAGGAGTTTAATAAATCCTTACGGGCTGCGGATAATCAAATTAGAACAACAACAAGGCTTGGCGATGCCTTAACTAAAACTCTTGAGCATAAGTATGACGCAAAAACCGTTGAGCAAGCACAAAAGCAGTTTCAAAAAGCGTTATCCGACACACAAGACAAAGCGGAAGCCTTACGGAAACAATTAGAACATATGGAAAAGGCAGGCGAGATTGACAGTAATCAATATCGCAAGCTAGAAACAGATTTAGCCAAAGCAACGATTGAAGCATCTAATTTAGAAAAGAAAATAGAAAGTCTAAGCAAAATAAAGGTTGACCAACTCTCAAAAGGCTTTACAGATTTAGGCGGAAAGATAGAGGGAGCAGGGAAGAAGCTAGCACCTTTTTCAGCAGCAGCGGCAGGAGCGATTGCTGGAGCAGCTAAACTTGCAAAAGATGCAGTAGCCGTTGGCGATGACATTATGACAATGTCTGACCAGTTTGATATGTCTATTAAGAGTATCCAGCGGTGGCAATATGTTGCAATGCAAACCGATGTAGAGAGTGCAACGCTCTTAAAAGCAATGCAGAAAACGCAAGCGGCTTTTGGCGAACAAGCTACAGGCGGAACAACGGCGGCGGTTAAGGCATTGGAAACATTGGGATTAAGCTATCGTAATTTTGACAGCAACGAGGAAATGTTTCAAGCTGTAATTGATAGTCTTTCAGCCATAGATGACCAGACAATTCAGGTGGCATATGCAACTGATATTTTAGGCGAGAGGTTTGCGAGTGCGTTAGTGCCTATGTTGCAGTCTAAAGATGCTATTGCAGGATACATAGATGAATTCGAGCAAGTAGGCTATTTGTCGGATGAAGTTGTTCAACAGCTTGCCGAGCTTGACAACGAAGTAAACAAAGTAA
>DUVY01000193.1 GCA_012840805.1 Clostridiales bacterium
AGAAAATATCTTGAAAACGACGATTTAACCGCTGTCGAGCAAGCAATATTGAAAACTTTGATATTGCACTATGAAAACCACGACAAAAGGCTTGGCGAAACCAAAGTCGTTAAGAAAAAAGATTTGCTTCTATATTTGCAAACGCACTATAAAATCTCTCTCACGGAGCGCAGGTTGCGCGCAATCATAAGGAGAATGTTTGTAAAAGGTATCCCGGTTGGCGGGCACTCTAGGCAAGCAGGTTACTATGTCCTAGACGCCGAAGAAGCTCAGCATTTAATCAACGAGGACATAAGCCGTTGTAAGCATCTTTATGAACACGCAAACGCAGGCAAGAAGATAATCGCCGATATGTGCGGACAACAAAGAATTGAGGGAATATAAATGGCGGAAAAGTACTATTGGTTAAAACTTAAAAAAGACTTTTTTAAACGCCACGACATCACAATCATAGAGGCTATGCCGAACGGCAAAGATTACATACTCTTTTATCTCAAACTGCTTTGTGAGAGCATAGACCATGAGGGGCATTTAAGATTTAGTGAAACTATCCCTTATAGCGAAGAAATGCTAGCAACGATAACAAGGACAAATGTCGATATAGTCCGTTCGGCAATGAAGGTTTTCACAAGTCTTAATATGATAGAAATCTTGGACGATAAGACAATTTTTATGACCGAAGTCCAAAAAATGCTGGGCTCGGAGACTTATTGGGCTCAAAGGAAGCGCATACAAAGAGCAAAACAGCAATGTCCAACAGATGTCCAATTATTGTCCAAAAAATGTCCAACAGATATAGATATAGATAAAGATATAGATATAGATAAAGATAAAGAGAAAGATATAGAGAGTATAGAAACAAAAAGCTCTGACAAACCACGCTCTAATAAATTTATAAAACCGACTGTGGAAGAAATAGCGGAATATTGCAGGGAAAGGGATAACGGTATAGACGCTCAACAGTTTTATGACTTTTATGAAAGCAAAGGGTGGATAATTGGCAAAACCAAAATGAAAGATTGGAAAGCGGCCGTTAGGACTTGGGAGCGTCGCAATCAAGAGCAAAACGCTAAATCTAATGCTTCTAGCAAATCAAACTACAAGAAACCTACATACAAAGGAGATTACGATGGCGACTGACAATATAGAATTTTTGTTTAGGCAAGGCAGAGCAGAAAGAACAAGCAGTTTAACTAAAGCAAGAGATATCTTTCAACAGCGCAAGCTAAAAGACGATGAATATATGAAAGACGGTTTAATTTATTGCGCCATATGCGATACGCCACGCCAAGCGCTTATTGAAGGCTATTATGTCAGTATGTTCTGTCAATGCCAGCAAGAAGTCAAAGAGAGAGAAGAGGCGGCTTTACGCAAACAACTAATCGAAGATCAAAGAAAAAAACTGATTTCTAGTCCTAAACTGCGTGCCTGTCGCTTCGAGGTGGATGATGGCGACACGCCTAATACAAAGCAGATATGCGAAAAGTATGTAGAAAACTTTGAAAAATTGAAAGAAAAGGGCTTCGGACTGTTCATTTTTGGCGACAAGGGCACGGGGAAAACATTTTATGCTTATGCGATCGCAAACGCATTAATAGATAAAGGATACAAGATACGCGGAGTTAAGTTGACTAGCATTATACAAAGAGCACAACAATTTAGCGAAGATTTTGAAACGGCAGTTGCGCCTTTTTATGAGGCGGACTTACTCATCATAGACGATTTAGGCAAAGAACGCAGCACGCCTTTTGCGGCAGAAGCGGTGTTTAACTTTTTAGACGGTTGTTATATCCGCAAAGTGCCTTTGATAGTTACAACCAACAAAGACATAGACGAAATAGAAAAAATAATGAACGAGCCTGAAACGGCTGAAGAAGCGACATACGCTTGTATCTTTGACCGCGTATTTGAGCATTGCAAAAAGATACGCTTAAACAAAGTCAGACGCCGAGAAAGGCTAGCTAAACATAACGAAGAAATAATGAATGAAATTCTAGGAATAAAAAAGAGCAACTAGGAGCGGGGGGAAATGAAACTCTATCAAGCAGTAACGGCAGATGAATACGAATACGATATTGCTAACGCGCCGACCTTAAAAGAATTAGCTGGTATTTTAAGGGTGGATAAAGACACTTTAATCAAGGCTCTTAAAAATTACAAGATTATATCAACGCCATATTCCGAAC
>DUVY01000156.1 GCA_012840805.1 Clostridiales bacterium
CGTCCACCTACAATGGAAATACAGCAACTCTCGTTGACTCGGGGCGTAACGTACAAGGTGAGCTAATTGCTTCGGTTGTACGTGAGGACGTGGCGAAAGTAGAAATGACGTGGAACTACTTGACCGCGGAGCAATGGGCGACAATTAACAAGAAGTTCTCGGGTAAGTACGGAGGGAGTTTCGTCAATGACGTAACCTTTTATGACCAGACTTCCGGCGACTGGATCACCCGCCGAATGTATGTAAGCGATCGAAGCGCGGGCATGTGGCGTAGAGATCCGACAAACGGGAACATCTTAGGGTGGACAAATTGTAAGTTATCTTTAATCGAAGTGTAAAGGAGGTGAAGGGGTGCAATCAGTAAGTGCGGGTTGGAAGGAAAACCAACAAAAAACATTAGTTGATGAGAGCCTTATCGAAATACAGTTAGGTTTAACCGACCCCGAAGCGGTAGAAAGTGTCGTACCAATAGCTACAGATCTGGCCCCTTTCGCCCATCTCGACCAAGTTGTAAGCAGAGAGGTTAGGAATATTACCCCATACGCTACTCTCGAACGAAATTTATGGGTGTTGGATGGTTCTAAGAAGATTTTACCTACTACAAACTTCATAGATACTTCCTATGTGGGGAACCTGTTGAGTAATAGTGACTGCACATTTACGTCGAACCCCGTGGTGGAGTTGACGTTCCCCAGAGTGTTTAACTCGTATTTACCTGGACTAATTATAGTATGGGACACGGCGCACGGGGATTACGCCGTGGACTTCAAAATCACGCTTTACAAAGAAGGTGTAAAGGGTTCTGAAAAGTTAGTAACGGGTAACGACACGACCCGCACGATCGTGGACATGGATATAAACGAGTACGACAGGATCGTTATCGAGATTCTAAAATGGAGTTCGCCTCGTAGAAGGGCTAGAATTGCTAAAATTCACTTGGGTCATAGTATCACCTACGAGAAAGGGGACTTGTTTGGAACTTTCACTCACAGTCAAGAGGTCGATCCACTTAGTGCTAAACTGCCTAAGATGAGTTTGAAGTTTAGCGTTAATAACGTGGACGACAGTTACAACCCGTATAATCAAACGGGGATTAGTAAATATTTGATGGAACGACAAGAAATCCAAGTTAGATATGGGTATAGAACTAAACATGATGTAGAATGGATTATACTAGAAGATTTAACATGGGGAGATATTGAGGGAAGAAGCTGGGGAGAATTAGCGATTTACAATGAAGGAAAGGGAATAGAATGGATACCGGGAGGGACGTTCTATCTATCGGGGTGGGACGCTCCGCAGAACGGACTTTACGCCAACTTCGAAGCTAGAGATATACTTGAATTTATGAATGGGATCTTCATGAAAGGTGTCTATAGACCAAGTGGTATAAGTTTAAAAGCCTTAGCTGAAGAAGTGCTACTTGACGCTGGATTACCCGAACGAAAAGACGGGTTGCCCCCGTGGAAACTTCACGAGTCGCTAGACGACATATATACCGTCGCCCCTCTTCCTATGGTAAGACATTCTGAATGTTTGCAGATGATTGCGAACGCCGCAGGCTGCGCAATGTATGTGGATAGAGAAGGGTTCCTTAACATCGAGCCGATTGCGGTTTTCAGCAGTGAGGCCTATTTCAGAATAAGCGGAACGTTTCGTGCAGGACAAAGCCTCACTCTTCCTAAAAGCCCGAGTACGGATTGGATATGGGTGGATTATAGGGTAGACGATTTCAATAGTTATAAACGACCCGAAGTGGCACTCACTAAACCCTTAAAGCAGGTGGACGTGTCCTACTATTCTTTCGTAGTGGACACTGAAGCAAAAGAGATATATAAAGGTCGGTTTAGGCTTATTAGGGAGGATGGTTCGTTCGAGCCTTCCATAACGATTCAAATAACATACTCCAACC
>DUVY01000231.1 GCA_012840805.1 Clostridiales bacterium
AACCGCTTTTTCAATACCGCTGAAAGACACAAGCGGAACAGTCCTTGACCTTAATCCCGCCGATGTCATTGAAATGATAGACGGAAAGTATCACCTAAACGATATAGAGCTACACGATGACAGCCAAGACGCTTTGAGAGCGATTGCGACCAAGCAAGGGCAAACGAATTTAATCGGCGACCAACCGTTTACATTTGATGTAACGGAACTAGCAATGGGAACTAGGGAGAAAAAGTATGCTTTGCTTACGGACGGTGACGGCAATGCGGTTATGCCTGCAACGGAAGCAGACAACACTCTAATGTTCGATGGCAGAACGGTAGAGCAAGGCTTACAAGAGTTAAGAGAGGATATCGATAAATTTGCGAATATTGACGCTAGTAAGATAACATCTGGCACTTTAAGCTCCGATAGAATACCTCCTTTAAGCGCTGAAAAGATAACATCTGGTGTTTTTGATGCCGAGAGAATACCCCATAATAAAATCCTATACGACGACACTCACAACTTCTTAAGTGATGAGTATTTTTACACACCAGACTTTGAGTTTGAAGTCGGCGCTACATATGCACTAGAATTACAATTTGGAACAGCTCGTTCAAGAGAAACAAGGATTTTTACTTTTACACTGGGCAGCGCTGGATTTGATTACGTGGATGTGTCCTTTGTCTCTTTGCATGACGTGGATACAAGTCATGCTAGGCTTGCTACTTGCCTTTTGAGAGTTTATGCTGACAGGATAAGGTTGGTCTCAGCAGTAGGTCTTAGCCTTTACCACGATAACAATGACATTGCGCGATACACACCTAGCTACCTCAGGCTAAGAAGAGTAATAAAATTAAGATAGAGTAATAGAATTAAAATAAAAATTTTTTGGAGGTTTAAATAAACTATGGACAACATTATTAAAGCTTACAATTGGGTATTAGAGAATTGGGAAAAGATAGTGACGCTTGCTAGCGTTATTATTGCTTTGCCGTCCATTATTGCTAGTATTATCAACGCCATACGCAAGAAAAAATGGGCGGGCGTGGCTAGTCTTTTAGAAAACACCGCTAAGCTTAAGACAGCGATAGAGGACTATGTTAAGGAAGCTGAAAAGCTTAACGCAAACGGCGCTATCAAAAAAGAGGTGGTCTTAGCAAAGGCGAGGACACTGTGCGTTGACTTAGGCATTAAATACGACGAGAAAAAGATAAGCGATTTGATTGAAGCGGCAATACTATTATCTAAAACAGTTAACGCTAGAGATAAGGACAAACAAAATAATAATCAAGCAGCGTAAAAAAAGAGCCCTCTTAACCGGGGGCCTTTTTTTATTTAAAATACGCTTGGAAGAATTCGTTCACATCCACTTCGTATAGTGTTGCTAGCCTTTCTAGATTTTCCCGTCTAGGTTTGCGCCAGCCTTGTTCCCACGATTGTATGGTTGAGTGCGTTGTATATCCTAACTGTTTAGCCGCCTTACGCAGACTTAGGCCTTTTTTTAATCTAGCTTCGCGGAGTTTTTGTCCTAGTGGCGTCATTTTACTCTCCTACAATTTCGTTGTAGAAATTTTGGGTTACATCAATAATCTTATAAGGCTTAGAGTAGTCAATGTTTTCAATGTCAATGGTTTCAATTGTTCCGTCGCCATTTTCCTTTTCCGTCGCATAGTATACCTGCATAATGCGTCCGTCGTCAAGAAGCGCGTAATGGTAGAAATCGTTTCCGTCAAACATCTCATCGTTTCCGCAAACAATGCATTCGCCGAGACCGTTAACGTTTACGCGTTGGTATAAGCCTTTTTCAAGTTTGCTGACTACGTCAGCGTGACAAACACTGATAACCTTTTTAAAAACATCATAAGAGTTTTGTTTTGATACTAACATTTTGATACATCCTCCTTTTTTATTTTCGCGGGGTTGCGACCGCCTTTGCCCGCATTACCG
>DUVY01000056.1 GCA_012840805.1 Clostridiales bacterium
ATTATTATATCAATGAAACTGATATTAATGAAACAGATGGTAAAGACAAATTAACCATTATAGCCCAAGATTCAAGCAAAAATGAAACAAAATTAACAATTGAAATTATTAATCAATCAATTTATGAAAAGCCTTCTTTATATAATTGGCGATTCTATTCGGGCTTTCCAAATGATAATGAATTATTTTTAAGTCATAATTCACTATATTATAAAAGCGATGATACTTTTAAAATTACTTATGAACTTAATGATTCCTTTTACACAGAATTTAATATCGCGTTAGATTTTAAACATTATAATAACGATAATTATAATATCGATAATTCAAATTTGAAACTTTATTTTAATTATAATATTTCTGATAATTTCATAATTGATTTTGATTTTAAACAAAATAAAATAATATCATCTAATGAGAATTATACAATACCAGATAATTTGACAACGCTAAATATAAACTTTGAAACAACATCCATAATAAGATTCGATGTTAATAATGGTGAAGTATATGATTTTAATTTTGAACATACACATAATATTTCCGCAATAAAATTTAAAATTACTGATCTTGTTTTTAGCGCGAAAATTAATACTTAAATAAATTATTATGAGTGTTAAATCCTTTTTATAAGCACAAAAACGACTATGACAACGACTAAAAAATACTTACAACCTATACAGCTTAAGGAATAGTGGTAGGGTCTAGTCTTTAATTTTTCTTTATTCATTTAATAAAATATTTATTAAAATCAATATACTACATTTGTAGGGTAAGGTAAGATAATGCTTACTTGCTTAATGATTCAATTAAAACAAAAAAAGTCATAAGCGCATTATAAAAACATCATATTCAATGATATTCGCAGCTAAGCTTATGACAGCGTCATCAAGAAATGATTTAAAGCTTGCAAGGAAAACAACTATTAGGGGAATACAGCGAACAATATGAAAAAAATCGCCAACAAAATAAAAATGGGGGGATGGGGGGATTTGCCTAACTATCCGCAAAACATAACTTTTACGAAGTCTTATAAAAAATTGAAGCAAAATGCGTGAATTTTTTATATATTTATATTTTTAAATATGTAGTAAGTTTTGATCATAGTAAAATTTCTTAATAATACTTAAGTTACTTGAGTCAAAATTCTGTTTAGTTTGCTAAGTATTATGACAAATAGAATGCTTTTTATTCAAAATTATAATACGGTCTAGTCTATATTTTATAAAAAATATTAAAATCAATTGTTTATTGCTAGTTTTTACATCTTTATGTAAAATATTTATCTTATAAAACCCATATATTTATTTGAATAATCTCTTGATATTTATCCATTAATTCTATTTTGTTATACTACTATAGCTTTATGATATTTGATAATAATACGCGCAATAAGTTAAAATTGAAATTTTTAAAAAATTTGCAATAAATTTAACTATTTTTTAACTGAATATAGTATTATGTTAAACATAATACTAGGCTTTTTACTCTTTCTTTTTAAAGCTATTACCCTATTTTTAATAAATTCAAGATTTAAAAGTCTAATATACGCTTTTTAAACCTTTACTTCAAATTTGGCACCTAAGTACTTTTTGTTTTTTTCTATTAAAGGCTTAACTTCATTATTATAAAATTCTTCTACCTGCTCTGCGGCTCTGCCCGCAAATCTTTTTGCATCGGTTAACACATCCAATTTATCCTTAACAGCGACAAAAGAGGGGTCGTTAGCAATCCGTTTTAGAAGATCGTTTGGATTGCCATTTTGTTTGACTTCAATCGCGCTCATTAAAGAATGCTGCCTGATTTTTTCATGTAATTCTTGTCGGTCGCCGCCTTGGGCTACGCATTCCATCAAAATTTCTTCGGTTGCCATAAACGGCAATTCTTCGTCAAGATGTTTTTTTATCATATTTTCATAAACAACCATATTTTCCGCAATATTCAGATAAAGATTAAGCGCGCCGTCAATCGCCAAAAAAGCTTGCGGAATAACTATACGCTTATTAGCCGAATCATCCAAAGTTCTTTCAAACCATTGAGTTGATGCCGTCATAGACGCATTAATAGGCAAACTCAAAACAAATCTAGCTAACGCGCAAATTCGCTCGCTTCTCATAGGGTTGCGTTTATAGGCCATTGCGGAACTTCCTATTTGTTCTTTTTCAAAAGGTTCCTCTATTTCTTTAAGGTGTTGCAGCAGCCTTAAATCATTGGCAAATTTATACGCGCTTTGAGCTATCATGCTTAGTGCGCTTAAAACAGAATAATCAAATTTTCGAGTATATGTTTGGCCTGTAACTCCGTAAGCAGCTTCAAATCCTAGTTTATTTAATACAAGTTTTTCTAACTCAACAACTTTCTGACTATTCCCATCAAATAATTTCAAAAAGCTTGCTTGGGTTCCGGTAGTGCCTTTAACGCCTCTTAACTTTATATTATTAGTTAAAAATTCTAAATTTTCAAAGTCTAAAATCAAATCCTGAATCCATAACGACGTCCTTTTCCCCACAGTCGTAGGCTGAGCGGCTTGAAAATGAGTAAAGCCCAATGTTACCAAATCTTTATATTTTAACGCGAAGCTAGAAAGAGAGTTTATTAATGTAATTAATTTTTTCTTAACAATTTCCAATGCATTATAAATCATAATAATTTCAGCGTTATCTGTTACATAACAGCTAGTAGCGCCCAAATGAATAATGGGCTTTGCGCTTTTTGCTTTCTCCCCATAAGCGTAAACATGCGCCATAACATCGTGCCTTACGATTTTTTCGCGCTCTTGGGCTGTTTTCCAGTTAATATCGTTTTGATATCGTTTTAATTCGGATATTTGCTCGTCTGTGATATTTAGGCCCAACTCTTTTTGACTTTCAGCCAATACAATCCAAAGCTTGCGCCAAAGCTTAATCTTAGCGTCATCAGAAAAAACCTTCGCCATCTCGGAGCTAGCGTATCTAGTAATCAAAGGGTTTTGGTAAAAATTATTATCCATCAAATCAACCTCAAAAAATTATCAAAATTTATATAAAAAATTCTTTCAATTGTGTTTTTATTATAGCCTATTTTTTGTAGTTTTTCCACTAATATAGACAAGGCGGGATAACTATTTAGATTTTTTGGCAAATTATCGGTGCCAAAAAAATCCGTGCCTATGCATAAATTATGGTCGCCAAACTTTTGGACAAAATAATCTATATGTCTTATCACATCCTCTATTTTAGGTTTTTTTTCACCAGACAAAAAATCCCCTACTAACGACAGCCCTATTATGCCGCCTTTTTGTATTATCGCGTTTATCTGTTGGTCGGCAATGTTTCTTTTATGCTTAAAAACAGAATCAAAGCAAGTATGAGAATTAATTATATTTCCATCAAAATTTTCTATACAATCCCAAAATGTTTTTTGGTTTTGATGCGCCGTATCCAAAACAACTTTATTCTCTTGTAATATTTTTAATAAATTTTTGCCTTTAAGGGTAAGTCCCAAATTTCCATATGCTCCGCCCCCAAGTTCGTTGTCATAATTCCAGGTTAGCGACGCGTAAAAGAGATTCAAATTTGGTATTTTGATATGGTCTTGCTCGCGTATTACGGATATATCTTCAATGCCAAATAAGACTTTGGGGAGATTTAACGCTTGATAATTTTTTATAAGTAATTCAATATCCAAAAAATTATTATATTTGGTATGCGTCGTCCAAATAGCCAATACTATCTTATTAAGATATTTAAAGTTTTTTGTAAGATATTTTTTGGCTTTTTTAAAAGTTTTAGCTGTGATAATATCATTATGCAAATCGCCAATTTTCATTTTTATTATATATGCGATATAAATTCTTGCCGTGAAAAAAAGAGATTATCCAATAATAAGGATAATCTCTTTTATAGAATATACCTTTTTTTAAATATGTTTTTTTAACGCGTTAATTATGTTATCTTTATTAGTAAATCCAATCATTTGATCAACAACTTCGTTATTTTTAATTATAAACATTGTAGGTATTGACATTACCCTAAACGACTGCGCAAGCTCTTGCTCTTCATCAACATTTACTTTGGCGATAATAGCTTCGCCATTTAGACTTTGCGCCACTTCATCCAAAACGGGCGCAAGCATACGACAAGGACCGCACCAACTTGCCCAAAAATCAACTAATATGGGCTTATCAGCGCTTGAAATTGTTTCTTTAAAGTTATCTTTGTTGAGATGAATTACTTCTGCCATTTATTTTATTCTCCTTATTGTTTTTTTAAATTAATAGAATTTTTCTCATCATTTATATGCTTATACACTCTATATCCGCCAGAAAAACTAAACGCATTAAAGCCTTTGTTTTTCAATAATCGTTCAGCTGTATAAGCTCGTTGTCCAGATAAGCACATAATGTATATGGTTTTATTTTTATCTAACTCATTAATCCTAAGCCTTAATTCGTGTAACGGTATATTCTTAAAACCGTTTATATGCCCTTTTTCAAATTCTTGTTTTGTTCTCACATCCAAAAGAATTGATTTTTCTAAATCAATCTTTTCAAGATCTTCGAAATGTTTTATGTCGCTAAATTTTTCTTTAACATTTTGCGCGACCAGACCGATAATGTTTATCGGGTCTTTTGCGGATGAATATGGCGGCGAGTAAGGAAGTTCTAGCTCAGCCAGATCCTCTACCGTTCCGTTCATTCTAATAACCGTAGCAATTACATCAGCGCGTTTATCAACTCCCTTATCGCCTATTAATTGCGCTCCAAAGATTTTTCCGCTTGTTTTATCGAATAGCAATTTTATATCAATAACGCCTGCGTTGGGATAATAAGTAGGATGCGAGGGCATAGTAATATAAACTTTTTTATAATCGATATTTTTGGCTTTTAAAATATTTTCATTAAGCCCGCAAACAGCTATCGTCTTATCAAAAACCTTAACAATTCCACAAGCAGACGCGCCTTGGTATTTTCTAGACTTACCTGAAATATTATCTGCGGCTACTCGGGCTTGTTTGTGCGCGGGACCTGCCAAAGGTATATATGTTTTTTCTTTGGTTATAAAATCCGTCGTTTCTACCAAATCCCCTATCGCATAGATGCTGGGATTAGAAGTTTGCATTCTAGAATTAACGACTACAGCGCCTTTTTCATTAACTTTTAAACCAGCTTGTCGCGCCAATTTTGATTGAGGTTGGACGCCTATAGATATAATTGCCATATCGGCAGCAATAGTAGTATCATCGTTTAGCGTCAATTTAAGATCCTTTAAGTTTGAAGTTATGTTCTTTACTCCGCTATTTAAAATAAGATTAACGCCGTTTTTTCTCAAAGTCTTATGTAAAAAACTCGCCATATCAAAATCCAAAGGCGATCCCACGCGGTCGCTAAGTTCAATAATTGTGGTATTAATTGACGCCGATGCTAAGTTTTCAGCCATTTCAAGACCTATCGCGCCGCCTCCAATTA
>DUVY01000225.1 GCA_012840805.1 Clostridiales bacterium
ATGCATCCTCAATGGCCTGCCCGCCGGTTTTGCCATTAATATATTTTTCACCTTTTAAAACGGACTCAAATTCTTTTGTGGTCATGTCCAACAAGGAGATGATGGCATCTTTAAACACTGGATTCGGAATAGGTTCCGCCAGTTCGATGTGCGACCATTTGGAACCGCCCGGTCCACCTGTGGCGTCAGGGTCAAATAGGCCTCCTTTTTCGGGAGCTAAGTCAGGAGCCTTAATAAGTCTGGCATCCTCAATTTTGCCCGAACTCATCTCCTCGATCTCTTTGTCTGTCATGGCCATGAGTTGGAATTTTTCTTCATCTTTTTTCACAGACACGCCCAAAGCCTGAAGATTATGCATAAACTTGTCGAAAACAAACGGGGTTGGTGGAGGGGGAGTTGGTCTTCCCGCTCTGAACTCGCGCCAATACTCGTCGTTTCTTTGCCCTTTGATGATAGACATCTCTCTAAGGTTCTCTTTAGCCCCGTGCGCCAAGAGGGTGTAGTTGGTTAGAACGTCCAATGCTTGACCACTCTTGTCGCCACCCCTGGCTGGTTGTTCATCCATTGTGTAAGGCCCCTGGCCTCTGGCAGAGAACTTCTTACCAGTTTGGTGCTGGAGTTTTAGCACGTACTGTTTACCGATAAATACGGGATTCTCTAACTCGCCCACTTCGGGATCAATTACCTTGTGTTTGTCGACAATGCCGAGCCGCTTCATCTCGGACTTTATTTTTTTCAGGTAGTCTGTTCCGTCGAAGTTGTCGACGACAAAGGGCTTACCTGTTTTTTCGGCAATCAGGGCAGCGGAACTTTCGAGAATTTGCCCGATATTCATCCTGGAGGGGACGGCAATGGGGTTGATGATAATGTCAATGTTTGTGCCATCTGCCGCCTTGGGCATTTCGGCCATTGGCACTACCTTGGCGATGGTCCCTTTATTGCCGTGCCTTCCGACAATCTTGTCTCCGGCCTTGGCGGGTTCTTCGGTCCGAATTGTGACTTTGATCATTTTGCCGTGTTCTACAACGTCAACGACGGTTCCCTTGATGTCTTTATCCCACGTTAAGGCCACGCTCTTCCAGTCTCGCTTCAAATGTCTGCCTAGAGCCCTGCGATAACGTTCTTCCTCTGTGTCTTCCACCTTACGCAAAGCGGCTATAATGATGTCGTTTGGTTCCAAAACGGTGCCCTTTCGAACGATTCCTCTATCGTTTAACTTTTGCATGCGTTGGGGCTTTGCTTCGATTGGTGCGTACTTGGCAAACTCAACTTTGTCAAGCTTGTGGTCTTCGGTCACTTCGAAATCTTCCACATACAGATGTTCTGATGTTAGTTTTGCCGCGGCCTCCTCCGAAACCACAATGCCATCTTCAAAGGTGAGTCCTTTATATGGCATAAAGGCAACAGAAAGGTTCACGCCCAAAGCAAACTGACCGTCTCTTGTAAAGTTGGAATCGGCTAATACCTGTCCCTTCTTCACCTTCGTCCCTATTTGTAGTTCGGGTCGAA
>DUVY01000154.1 GCA_012840805.1 Clostridiales bacterium
CGATTTAAGCGGAAAAGTTGGTACAACTGAGATTATTTCAAAAATAAATCAAACTGCTGAAACAATAAAGATACAGGCAAGTAAGATAAAACTCGAGGGCTTAGTAACAGCCAATAGCAATTTCAAAGTTTTAACAGATGGAAGTATAGAAGCCAAAAATGCTAATATATCTGGTAGAGTGACTGCTACTAGTGGAACTATTGGTGGTTGGTATATTGGTGGGGACTATATTGATACTAAAGACGGAAATGCTAGGATGTTCCTAGCATCACATGCTAACGCTTCCATCTCCTACATCTACGCGTCTAACAGCTCAGGTACTAGGATGTTCTCAGTTTCTAAAACTGGCGAGCTATATGCAAGGAATGCTAATATATCTGGCAATATTACAGCCACAAGCGGAACTATTGGTGGTTGGCAATTAACTAACTCGCTAATTCAGTATAGACCTGATTCTTCTAATAATAAGAGTCGGTTTTATCTCAATAGTGATCCTACAGGAAATTACAGGATAGCGTCATTCAATAGCTCAGGCACACGACAATTTAGCGTAACTAGTGATGGCGTGCTATATGCAAGGAATGCTGATATATCTGGCAACATTACCGCCACAAGTGGAACTATTGGTGGTTGGAATATTACTGGGAGCTATATTGATACTAGAGACGGAAGTGCTAGGATGTATCTAGCATCACATGCTGACTCTAGCCCTTACTACATCCATGCGTCTAACAGCTCAGGCAGTACGATGTTTTCAGTTTCTAAAACTGGTACATTATATGCAAGGAATGCTGATATAGCCGGCAAAATAACAGCAGACAGCGGAGTAATAGGTGGTTGGGAAATACAACCAACCAGGTTAAGATCCTATGTGGACAGCAATAACTACTTTTATATAGCGCCACACGGGGCATACAACTATCTTATTAGCGCCTTAAGTGGCGGTACACGTATGTTTTCCATAGATCAGGACGGTAAACTTTATGCACGAGAAGCCAATATCGCAGGGACTCTCACATCCAGTAATGTTACTGTCACAGGGGGCACCATCACAGGGACGACTATACGGACAGGCTCTGGGAGTAACAGAATCGAACTATCTAGCAATCTTTTGAGGTCTTATTCCGGTGGAACTCGTAGGGTACAGCTTGATTATGATGGCCTAGATTTTTATGATTCTAAAGGGCAAAAGGGTGGCGAAATATTATCCCAAAGTGATGCTGAAAGCCCGTGGGAAGGATTAAATATAAAATCACCCCGTGATAAAGTGATAAGGCTAGAATCTGGGCCTACTACTGCCTACCAATCAAGTATTAACATACTAGGCTATGAGGACAATGACGAACAAGGTGAAATATCCATAATATCAAGACGATCAACTACTATGAATTCGATTGATGTAACCCCTACAAATATTTATTTATCGAAAAACCCAACCATATTATCCGATACAAGGTTTAAAAGAGAACAATGCAATATCCCAGAGTTGCTAAAGGATGAATTTAGACAGGTACAGCCAAAGATGTACAAAACTAATGATGATAGATGGCATTTTGGTTACATTGCACAAGATGTCGAAAGGGCATTATATAAGTATGCAGTAAAAAAGGTAGGATTTAAAAAAGCTAGGGAGTATATGAAAGAATTTGATGTCTTGTATAAAGATGAATCTTATTTGTCTTTAGTGTATGCAGAAATTGCAGTTTTAAAAGAGGCGGAAATGCAAAAACGTATAGATGAATTAGAAAAGAAACTAAAAGCACTAGAGGAGCAAATAAGCAATTAAGCAGATAGAAGAGTATGATGAGCAGAGGCGGACATGGCTGGATATTACAGAAACAAAAGTAAAACCAGAAAGACCTGAATGGTTTGATAAAATATAATTTGTAAGGAGACGAATGATATGAAAATAGATGTAAACACAGTCATACAAAAGCTAGTAACCCAGATAGCTGATTTGCAATTGCAAGTAGCAATACTGCAAGCTGAAAAAGAAGCTTTGCAGAGGCAACTTAGTGAGAAACAAAAGGAAAACCAAAACAAGAATGCTTAACACCAAGATGCCTAAACGGATTGACTAATTAGGGGAAAGAGGGTGAATTAATTTGGATTTTAAAGGTTTTTATGATACATTGCTTTTTGATGTGACATATTCCCTGGTGAAAGTGTTCAGAGGCAAAAAAGGGGACACAAAATCACGGGGATTTTATGTAACCATTACTCAAAAAAATCAAAAAATTGAAGATCTGACTGGACTCAGTCTGAGGTTTTTCTATGAAAAACCTGACAAGACACGAGGCTTTATTGATGCAGTTATAGATGATGAGAAATTCCGTGTAGATTTTACTAATCAGGTGTTTGCGGTACCAGGAGAAGTCAAAGCAGAGTTGCGTTTATTAGGCCCGGATGAAGAAGTGATTTCTACAAAACATTTTAAGATCCTGGTTGAAGATAGCATAGCTGACGGGTCTATAGTATCCGAAAACGAAAGAGGTATCCTGGATCGTGCCTTTGAGCTGGC
>DUVY01000008.1 GCA_012840805.1 Clostridiales bacterium
AAAGGCGGAACGCCTAACGCAATAATCACTCTAGGCAATGGTTTAATGGGTTTTATGGTGGGGGGCGCGTTTAAGCTTTTTCCCAAGCTAAAACCCGAAGCTAGACTGATTATAGGCGTCTATATTTCTATGCTGGTTTGCACATTGGGCATTAACACATTGGGTCTTGCCGTTATGTATGGCAGTCCGTCGTTTTCGCTTTGGCAAAATTATCTGGCGCAATTAGTGTTTGGTACCGTCCCACGAGTGTTATTTCAGCCCATAGTCATAACCGTTAACTTAGCGATAACAACGGGTTTGTATTTTGTTTTGAGAAAATATTTTGCCAAATATTTGGGATTTAGCCAACAAAAAAGCTCCTAAGAACTCTTAGGAGCTTTTTCTAATTTGTTTTTCAATTTTTTTATTTTGGATTCGTAGCCGCCTTTATCGTTTGGATTAAGATAGGCGGCTTTTTGGCACAAACTTATGGCTTTTTCTATATCGTCTTTGGTTTCTAGATTGATAAGATATTTTAGATATATAAAATTATTTTGAATTTCCTCGTTGTTTTGGATTTTTTCATAACATAATTCTTTGCAGATTTTACGCGCTGTTGGATTGTTTTTTTGGGAATACAAATATTTTATTTGCTTAGCGTCGATATAAGAGCAATAAGACGGCTCGTAATAGTTATATTTGGCGAACTCAAACATCTTAAAAACCAAATCAATGCTTAGCTTGTTTTTATATGTTGACGAATATCGGACAAAATCCTTAAAGAAAGATTGGTTGTTCTCGTTATTAATAAACAAATGGCGCTTTAGACCGACCTTTTTGCTTGGCTCATACACAAACCACCATACGAATTCCTGCCTCTGTTTTTTGGTCAATGTTTGAAAAAAAGCGTCAAAAACAGGGTCGTCAACTTTTGGGGGACAAAAACTTACGCCAAAGATATTAATCCATATCTCATATAATATTAACCCGAAAAATCCTACGCCAACGGCGGTAAGCTCCACAATCAAGCCTAGCTCGTGGGCTTTCAAACCAAAAAGCATATTTCCCCCTTATAATTAGGACAGACTTTTTAGCGCTTGATATATTCATATTGCTTACGCGCCAAAAAAAAGAACGGTTTTGCCGTTCTTTTTTGTAAAAATATTATCAAAAATTATCTTTAGTTCATAGCGCCCAGCATATTGCCAAATTTATCTTTGGCTTGCGCGACTTCTTGTTCGGGCGCGTCTTTTACAGAGTAATAGCCGCGCGATTGCATAGCGTTAAATACGCTGAATTGGTCGTCCGCTGAAGCCTGCATATTTTGATTTAAGGTTTTTCTAAGCTCGGGGCACGACGCCTCTATCAAATAACTGCCGTAATATTTTACAATATCTTTTTCTAATACTAACATATCGTGCAACATATCTTTTTCCGTTAAATTACTCATAGCGTCCTCCTATTTTAATTATGACTCGCGAGATAATCGTTTAATTTGATATATCTTGATTTATGGTTTTGCGCCAAAACATTAAACTGGTCTTTTAATTGCTGGTCTTTAAATTTAGATTTGAATTCCGTGGCTTTTTTGTAAGCTAGGTCTTCAAGCATCATCATCTCGGTTAAGATTTCTAAGTTTTTTGTCGTCAATTTTTTGGACATTTTTTTACCTCCTTATGTATTACGAAGTTTAGTATTAGTATTTTGTTATTAATTATTCTTTCATAAATAAAATCGAGATTTTTGGTTTTTTGCGTTTTAGATAAAAATCGATTTTTTTATAAAACATTTAAATTTGCCCAAGCTACATCCAATATGGTATTATGTAAATATCAAAAACTATGTCTAAGATTACCGATATTACGACACAAAAAAATAATAAATCGCGCGTCAGTATTTTTTTGGACGGCGAATTCGCTTGCGGAATGGAAGCCATAGTCGCGCTTGAGAACAGGCTCAAAGTGGGAATGCAAATCAGCTTAGAAGAATTACAAGAGCTATCCCGACAAAGCGACCTAGAGAGCGCATTTACAAAAGCGGTAAAACTTTTATCCCGAATGTTAAAGACCCAACACGAGCTAAAAACTTATTTGGTCAACAAGGGATATTCGTTGGATCTCATTGACATAGTAATTGATAAGCTCAAAAGCTATAATTATATCAACGATACCGAATACGCGACCGCGTATATTAACGAAAAGAAGCAAAAAAACGGCAAAAAAAAGATGTATTTTGAGCTTAAGCGAAAGGGTATTAGCGATAGTGTTTTGGAAAAAGTCTTAAATAAAGTTACCAAAGAACAGGAACAACAAACCATAAAAAGACTAGCGGAAAAATATATAAATGGCAAAACGCTTGATGTCAAACTCAAAAAAAATCTAGCTAACTATCTTTATTCGCGCGGTTTTGATTGGGACGATTACATTGATATAATCAACCACTTGTTTGGGGAAGAAGATGATTGACAAGGTTTTTGGGATATTATATCAAAACATAGGCGAGTTTATATCAGGCGAGCTTATAGGCAAATCTTTGGGTGTCAGCCGAGCCGCCGTCTCCAAAGCGATTGCCGAGCTAAAGCAAAAAGGGCTTGAGATTGTCAGTATCCCAAAGAATGGGCACAAGCTAGTTAGCCTTAACGACTGTCTAGATGAAGATATAATATCCGCGCTGACAGACAAAAAAACATTGTTTTTGGATGACTGCCAATCCACCAATTTGGAGGCGCGCAAACTTATAGAAACTAAGCCGATAGAATTAGTGGTAGCCTCAAAACAGACCCAAGGGCGAGGGCGAAGAGGCAGAGGTTTTGTCTCTTACGAGGGCGGTATTTATATGACATATATTATCAAGCCCCAACTTGCCCCAAGACAAGCTATGTTTATTAACTTAGCGGCGGGCTTGAGCGTGTTTGACGCCTTGACCCAATGCGGTTTTGAGCCTTTTTTGAAATATCCCAATGACATATATATCAACGGCAAAAAAGTGTGCGGCATATTGACTGAGATTTTGGCGGATTTTGACTTGCTGCAATGGGCGATTGTGGGAATAGGCATTAATGTCAATAACGATTTGCCCCAAGATCTAAAATCCAAAGCGACTTCGCTTGCCTTAGAAAAGGGTCAAAAATTTGACAGGGCGCTGATTATTCAAGATGTGATTAATAATTTTGATTATTATATAAAGCAAGATATTGTTATGCATTATAGAAAAAAATGTGCTATGATAGGCAAGGAAATAACAATTATAAATGACGCCTCAAGCTTCGCGGCAAAAGCAATTGATCTAAATCAAGACGGATTGCTTGTAATAAACCGTCAAGGCAAGCAAGAGGTTGCCGTAGGCGGCGAGGTCAGCATAAAATTTTGAAAAACATAAAATACAAGGCGGGAGAAACTATGGAAAATGTATTAATCGGTCATTGCAATAACGACTATACGGGCGTCAGCGTGGTAATTTTCCCCGGAGGCGCCGTTGCGGGCGTGGATGTTCGAGGAAGCGCGCCCGGCACCAGAGAAACGGATTTGTTAAAGTGCGGCAATTTGGTCAAAAAAATTAACGCGATAACGCTTTCGGGCGGCAGCGCTTTTGGATTGGACGCCGCCAGCGGCGTGATGAGATTTTTGCATGAAAAAGGCTGGGGCTTTAATACAGGCAAACATATAGTGCCCATAGTAAGCGCGGCCGTATTGTTTGATTTGTATGACGGCAAATTGCATTATCCCGATAGCGAAATGGGCTATACGGCTTGCAAAAACGCCAAAGAAAATAACAACCAATGCGGCAGGGTAGGCGCGGGCAAGGGCGCGACAGTCGGCAAGATTTTGGGCTTGTTTAATTCAAGTTGGGGCGGCGTAGGCGTGGCAAGCGTCAAAATAGGACAAGCCGAAGTGGGCGCGATAGTCGCTGTCAACGCGTTTGGCGATATATTTGATTGTCATAACGGCAGGATTTTGGCGGGCGCCAAATTAAGCCTGGGCGAATTTTTGGACACGACCAATTATATGCTAAACCACGATTTGAGCATGTATGAAAACAATATGGGCTTTAACACCACAATCGGCGTTGTATATACCGACGCCGCTTTGGACAAAGAACAGGTTAACAAGATGGCGAGCATCGCGCACGACGGCCTCGCGCTGTCCATCAGGCCTGTCCATACTATGCTGGACGGCGATACTATGTTTGCCGCGAGCGTGGGCGACAAACACGCCGAGTTTAACAGCTTGTGCGTGGGAGCGACCGAGGCGGTAAGGCTTGCCGTTATCAACGCGGTAAAACCTCAGATAAAATAATGATAGGAATAGATATTGTTGAGATAGAAAGAATAAAGACAGCGCTTAAGCGCACCAAATCTTTTTACCGCAAAGCCTTTACCCAATACGAGCGGGAATATTACGAAACCAACGGCAAGAAGATTAATACATTAGCGGGCATCTTTTGCGCCAAAGAAGCCGCTGTCAAAGCGTTGAAAACGGGATTTAATGGCATAGGTTTGCAGGATATAGAAGTAAGGCATACCGAGTCGGGCAGTCCTTATCTTGTGTTTTTTGGCGCGGCGGAAAAATTAACGCAAGGCAAAAGCGCCGAAGTCAGCATTTCCCACAGCCAAAATTATGCCGTTGCCGTATGCATAATCAAATAAAACTTATTATCAGTTGTTTTATAGGGTTATAATACCTAACAAAATTTAGCCGTTAAGCTTTATAAGGTTAAAATATTTGATAAAAAATCAAATATTTTTTAAGAGGTTTTGTTAAAGATATGTATTTATATTCTTCCAAACAAATGAATGAAATTGACCGCTATAACGAGCAAGTCCTAAACATAGACATAATTGAGCTTATGCGCAGGGCGGGCAAGGCTTTGGCGCAGGCAGTGAAAACGACGGGCAAAAAAAACATAGCCATTGTTTGCGGGACGGGCAATAACGGCGGCGACGGATTGGCTTGCGCTGTTTTTTTGTCGGATATGTTAGCTGTGGATGTGTATTTGACGGGCGAGATAAAAAGCAAGGCGGCAAAACATTATTTGACCGAAGCCCAAAAAAAGAATATTAGCATATATCAAGATTTTGAGAAAGATTTTTCAAAATACGATTTAGTAATAGACGCCATTTTTGGCACCGGACTAAAAAAAGAAACAACAGGCGCATATAAAGAAATCATAAACGCTATCAACCAAAGCGGCGCTTATATAATCAGCGCGGATATCCCAAGCGGTCTTAATTCGGATAACGGTCTAATAGAGGGAGTTTGTATAAAAGCGGATTTGACCGTAACCTTTGCGGGCTACAAGTTAGGTCAATTTTTAAACCAAGGCCCCGATGTCTGCGGCAAGATTATATTGGACGATATAAAAGCCGTTATCCCGTTGGGCGATTATGTCTATGTTCCCAAGAGGGTAGTTTTGCCAAAACGAAGAAAAGATTCGCACAAAGGCGACTATGCCAATATCAAAATCATAGCGGGAAGCGACACGATGTGCGGCGCGGCGTATTTGGGTTTGAGCGCCGCTAACGCGGCTTTAAGAAGCGGCGCGGGACTAGTTACTTTGGCTGTTCCGTCTTCTATAAAATGCGCGTATATGTCAAGAGTAACCGAAAGTATGCTCTATTTTTTGTCGAATAAGGACGGCAAGGTAATCTTTATAGAAGATGAGATTGACGAGCTTTTGAAAAAGGCGGATGTCTTGATAATAGGAATGGGGCTGGGCAAAAGCGCGGAAGTAGGCAAAATAATAGATTATGTTCTCCAAAATTATTCCATAACGGTTATTATTGACGCGGACGGATTAGGCAGCCTTAACCTAGACAGCTTAAAAGACACAAAATGCGAGGTTATTTTGACGCCGCATATAGGCGAGTTCGCGCGATTGACAAAATCAAAAATAGACGATATTAAGCTCGCCCCTATAACTCTCGCCAAAAAGTTTTCTCAAGAATATGGCGCAATCGTCGTTTTGAAAAGTAACGCCACTATCATTACGGACGGCGCGCAAGTTTGGCTGAACACAACGGGAACACCCGCTCAAGCCAAGGGCGGCAGCGGCGATGTTTTGGCGGGATGCTTAGGAGCGTTGCGAAAAATCTTGCCGCCGCTAGAGGCTTGCTATATGGCGTGTTATATATCGGGGAGCGCCGCGATTTTGGTTGAAAGCCAAAAAGGCTCATACAGCGTTTTGGCAAGCGATGTTATACAAAATATCCCTAATGTAATAAAAGATTTGATAGAAAAATAAAAAGTTTTATTTGGTTTTACTCTTTAATTGGTCTATGGTATCAGCGCTCGCGCGGGTTATTGGTTTCCAACCTTTTACCCTAAACAAAGCGCGATAAATTATATACACATAAGACGCCATATTAATTGGGAAGGTAAAGGCGTATAATATCTTCTTATAAGCAGGCGCTATAATCTTTTTCCATTCCAAAATCGTGACAGTTATGGCTATAAGCGCCAAGACCCCATAAAAAATTCCCAAAAAAATCAACAGTTTAATGATAATATCGCCCAAAAGCGGTTGGGGCGATATTATCGCCAAGATAATTTGAACAATAGACGAGCCTATTCCCCAAGTAAATGTAATAAGCGGGATAGGCAGCAGCACAAAGTTCAAGTCATGCGCCGCGAGTTTTCCGGTCTTAAAAAAAGTCTTAATATATTTTAAAGTGAATAATGTCATACATATATAATTGCCTCGAACCCACCGTATTCTTTGGTTGAACATATCTTTTAGGGTGGAGGGCTGTTCGTCATAAAAAACGGCGTCAAAGCATTGAGTGATTTTATGCCCTTTCAAAACATTAGCGTGAGAAAATTCCAAATCCTCGGTCAAAGTCCTATACGGCCAGCCGCCTTCGTCTTTTAGAACTTGATAATCCACATAAAAGCCCGTTCCGCTTATATGCGTGGAGGTGTTTAGTTTGGCGCGCGCCCTGTGTTCTAGCCGCGACTGTTCTAGATAAATCATACCGCTTCCTGCGGATATCCAATTTTGGTCGTAATTTTTGGGCATTCTGTATCCCGTGATTATTTTGTATCCTTCGGCTACGGCGTCGTTCATTTTGCTTATAAAGTCTTCAGCCAAAAGATTATCCGCGTCAAAAAAGAAAAAACCTTTATAATCTCTGTCCTTGTAATCTTCAAAAATTTTATTTAGAACAAAATCAAGGGCATAGCCCTTGCCTTTTTTTTGGTCGTCAAACCTTTCATAGACAATCGCCGAAGCTTGTCGGGCGATTTGGGCGGTATTGTCCGTGCAATTATCCGCCACCACAAATATATCTACAAGCTCGGAAGGATAGTCTTGTTTTTTGATGCTATCGATTAATTGGGCTATTACTTTTTTTTCGTTACGCGCGGGGATAATTACGCCGTATCTAAACAACTTGGATGATTTTTTGAATTTTTTGGGCGGCAAGAAGACCGCGACAAAAAAATAAACAAAAAGATGAAAACTCAAGACCAATAAGACAATGGTCATTACGAGCGAGACATTGTCAATTATTTTTATTATTTGAGTCATTTTTTCCCCTCGTGTTTTCAATTTTTATCATTTGCGCGTTCTTTTGAGCTATTATCAACAACAAAAGCGTCGTAACAGCCAAATAATAAACTACCAAGGTAACATCAATTAGTCCATACAATTCCAAAGAAATAAGAGATACCATAATAGCCATTCCAAAAGCGCCGACTAGACCTTTTATTAGCGTTTTGTATTTGAAATAATAAAAGTAAGCGAAGGCGATAATGCCTACAACGCCCAAATTGGCGAAAATCTGCAAGGGCGTGCTGTGGAACATATACATAAAACTTCTTATTTGATCGGTTTTATAGAAAAATCCCGAGCCAAAAAGAAAATGCTTTTTGAATAGTTCCCAAGCCTCTATATATAATTCAAACCTGCCGCTGTCGTCAAAACCTTTGGCGAACATTTTGCCAAATAACTCAAAAAATTTATCCCTAAAGATAATAACAAGAACAATCGCGCCTATCACATAAGCAACCGCGTTGGCGGCGATCCAATATCTATTGGCGTTTTTTGTTTTTAATACCAAATACACAAGATAAAATAACAATAACGGCGTAGATATAAGAATACAACCGCGCGATTGAGTTATCCATATGCCCGCGTATGCCAAAAACGCGCATATCAAGAAAAACACGCCGTAGCGATAGCGGGAAGCTAGATATAATATAAAAGGAATGGTCATCATCAGCACTGTCGCCAAAGTATTAGTATTGCCCCAGCCGATTCGCAGCGTTTTATTGGCTATCGCCGATAATATATTGCCCGCCCTTAAATAATAAGTGACCATTTCGGCGGTAACTAATAAAGCGACGCATAAAAAGATTTTGGATATATATTCTTTATAATCGATTTCTTCCAAAGATATGCTATTGTTAAAAAAGAGATAACCCCCAGCAAAAGATAAAGTCAACAAAAGTATAAACGCGACATCCTTTATATATTCCCAAAAGCCGTAGGTCATAGTCGTATAAACAATCCCGCCGATAGCGGCCGCAAAAAAGATAGCGATTAAGGGATAAAACAAACCGCCTTTTTTGAGTTTTATTTTATAAACCAAAATATTATATATAACCGCTATTATGCAAAAGCCCAAATGAATCGCGGTATAATAATACGATTCATTAAAGTCAGGCACCATATAAAAAGCCAATAAAAAAAGGGGAAGCGAATAAATAGAGTTTTTTTGCGTTACCATTAATATGATGAAAAATACGGTCATAATGCCTAAACCCAACAACACAAGCGAAAAAGCCCATGAAAGATAACAAATAAGCGTTATGGTCAAGGGATAAAAAATACTCGAAGCAAACTTTCTTATGCTTTGAGAAAATTGGGTTTCAGACAAATCGCATAGTTTCATCAAAATAACCTATATTTTTTAATAAATTATATCATAATCGATTGTAAAAAAACAGCTATTTATTATCTTAACATAGAATTAAAAAATTTTTTAGAGAAAAATCGAGCTATTTATATTGTAATAATTTTTTTAAGTTGGTATAATTGATTTATTATTTTTATTTAAGATTTGGAGTTATTAAGGTTTTGGAACTTTCTTTAAAAGATTATTTTCTTATTATATTTAAAAAATGGAAAATTCTTCTCGCTTTTATGCTGGCGGGCTTGTTGCTTATGTTTTTTTGGTCCTATTTTTTGATTGACGACAAATACGAAATAAGCACGACCTCGTCATTATTAATAGACCAGATTGAAGGCAGCAGTAGCCAAGGCGATATGGTCAACAAAGAACAACAGGCGTTTAATCGTCTTGTTTCTAATTTTGAGTTCTATCTAGTGGAAGCCGACACCATATTTGATAACATTTGGGAGCAAAACTTAGCCGAATTATATTCGTCTTATGACGATGTGCATGCCGAAAATAAAGTTGACATTTCTTTTGAGACCGAGCACGAAACAGTAGGCGAATGGGCGCAAAGCCTAGGATATTCCAAAAAGAAATTAAAACAAGCCGTGGATTTTTCGTTTTGGGATAAAGCTAACGGTTTATTTAAAATATCTATTACTGTTAAAGACCCGCAATTTGGCGTGGTGCTAATGGCGGCGTATAATCTGGCGTCTATGAAAAAAGTTAGCGATATGTCCGAACCGGCGTCGGCGGATGTAATCGTAAAAGCCCAATACCATATTATAGACCAGCCTCATATTCCTGATGAAAACGATGTAATTCGCCCCAACATCACGCTTAATATGTTTTTGGGCGCTTTGGTGGGAATTATTTTGGCGATCTGCGTTATATTGATAATCAATCATTATGATGTAAAGATAAAGAACGAAGACGACATAAGAGAAAAGTTTGATGTGCCCGTCATAGCTGTTATTCCCGACATTTCAGACAACAAAAAAGGTTATTAAAGATATGTTCAAAAAAAATAAAAAGAACAAAAAGGAAATTTACCATCTCATTACGGACAAAGATATCAATTTTTCGTTTGCCGAAGCTTTTAGGGTTTTCGCGGTTAACTTGAGATTTACATTCGCTCAAAAGTTTTCAAGAAAGGTGATAATAACAGGTTTTAACGAAAATATGGGCAAGACCATGATAAGCACTAATCTCGCGATAGCTATGGCTCAAAGCGGCTTTAGGGTGCTGCTTATTGATTGCGATTTGAGAAAGCCTTGCGTTCACAAATTATTCAAAGACGAAAACACTATAGGCCTTACCCATATTCTTTGCGACGATGTTAAGGTGGACGATGCGATAAAAAAATCCCAAGTGGATAATCTATGGTATTTGACGGCAGGAGTTAAGTCGCCCAATCCTATAAAGCTTTTGCTTAGTCCCGAGATGAGCGAATTGCTTAATAACTTAGGCAGAGAATATGACTGGATAATTTTGGACACGCCGCCTGTGGGGGTTGTAAGCGACGCTCTTATTCTGTCCAATAACTGCGACGGCGTCATCTTAGCCGCCGAAGAAGGCGTTTCTGATTATAGACAAATCGCCAAGGCGATTGAAGAGATAAAATATGTCAATGGCAACCTTTTGGGTGTTGTGTTGAACAGGGCAAAGAACAACCGTAGGCGGTATTATTATCAATATTCATACGGGCAAGATAAGTAATTATTGGGCGTTTTAATATTAAGTTATTTTTCGCGCCTTTTGAGATAAACCGCGTTTTAAGGATTTTAAATGAACATTTGGGAAGCAATATTGCTGGGATTGACGCAAGGGTTGACGGAGTTTTTGCCGGTATCGTCCAGCGGTCATTTGGTTTTGATTCAAAACATATTGGGCATTGAGGGGGATTTGCTGTTTTTTGATGTTATGCTCCATGTGGGCACGCTATTGGCCGTTTTCGCGGTATTTATTAAAGATATTTTGGATTTATTCAAACCGCCCTTCAAAACAATGGGCTTATTGATACTCGCGACTATACCCGCGGGATTATTTATGCTTCTTTTCGCCGATAAGATTGAAGCGCTATTTGAGGGGAATTTTTTGTGGATAGGGTTTTTGATAACCGCCATTATGCTTTTGATAACCGAATACGTAGGAAAAAAGTATCCCAAAGAAAGACCTCTGGACTTAAAGGTCGGCTTGGTTATGGGCTTTGCGCAAGCCGTAGCCGTAGTCCCAGGAATTTCTAGAAGCGGCGCGACTATAAGCGGCGGAGTATATGCGGGCGCGCAAAGGCAGAAAATAGCCAAATTTTCTTTTTTGATGAGCATTCCGGTTATAGTGGGTTCGGGCTTTTATGAAGCGCTTCAAGTTAAAGATTGGGCATCAATTCCCGTTCTTTGCGTTATTGTAGGAATGGTCGCGGCGGCGCTTAGCGGTTTTTTGGCTATAAAGCTGATGCTCAAATTAATTCAAAAATGTAATTACAAATGGTTTTCGTTATATTTGGGCGCGTTGGCTTTGATAACATTTTTGAACGAGTATGTGTTATTTTTTTGGTAATTTGACCATATTAATTGAAATTAGCATATAAATATTATATATTTGATATATTTATTTTGGAGCGTTAGGTAAAAAAGTATGAGCGAGTATTTTGGGACAGACGGAATAAGAGGAATAGCCAATAAAGATTTGACCTTAGAGTTATCAGCCAAAGTCGGCAACGCTTTGACAATGTTCAAAAATGAGCCTTTGGTCGTTATAGGCACGGACACCCGCGCGTCCAAAGACATGCTAAAATGCGCGGTCATGTCAGGCATACTAGCTGGCGGCGGCAATGTCATAGATTTGGGAATATTGACAACGCCCGCTATTTCTTATATTACCTCTTTGCGTAAAGCCGATTTCGGCGTGGTAATAAGCGCGTCGCACAACCCGCCCGAGTATAACGGAATCAAAATTTTTGACCGCTCGAGCGAGAAGCTAGGCGAGCGAGAAAGAGATTTTATTGAAAAACGCATTGAAAACAACGATTTCAATTATTCCGAAACTTTTGGGACAATACGATACGACAAAGAAGTTTATACCGAATATATAAAATATTTGCTTGAAACCGTAGAAAGCGATTTTAAAGGACTAAAAATTGTTTTAGATTGTAGCAACGGCGCGAGTTTTGATATCGCCCCCAAAATATTTCAAGATTTGGGCGCTGAAGTTTATTGCTATAATTGTAACAGCTCGGGACACGATATTAATGTCGGCTGCGGCTCTTTGTACGAACAATTTTTAATCCAAAAAACAATAGAGCATCAAGCCGATATAGGTTTTGCTTTTGACGGCGACGCCGACAGGGTAATAGGCGCGACCAATGACGGCAAGGTTATAGACGGGGATTTGATAATTTATATATTGGCAAAATATCTGCGCCAAAGCAATAGGTTGCTCGGCAATATGGTAGTGGGAACCCACCATACCAATATGGGTATGGAATTGGCGCTTCAAAAAATCGGGATAAAACTCACAAGGGCGGATGTGGGCGACCACTTTGTAGCCTGCCAAATGCAAAAACTAGGATGCGTTTTGGGCGGAGAACAGTCAGGGCATATAATTTTGAAAAATTACGCCCCCACGGGCGACGGTATTTTGGCGGCGCTGCAGCTTGTCAATGTTTTGAAAAAGACGGGCAAGTCAGTAAAACAATTAGCGGACTATGACA
>DUVY01000009.1 GCA_012840805.1 Clostridiales bacterium
GCAACCTTAGATTGATAAGAAACTCGCAATGCGCGATGGTATATAAGCCCGAACATATTTTGCAAGAGTTTAATATGAATTTTGTCCCAAAAGAACAAGCCAAAACCCTTAAGTTAGACTTAATCGAACAAAAAATACTTGACTTATTGGCAAACGGTGAATTAAACTATGATAAAATTTTAAGCGGTATTGATTTGCCCGTAAACGAGCTTAGCAGTTTGTTGAGCTTAATGGTAATAAAAGGCTTAATTTCCAAAAACGGAACTTTATATTCTTTGTCATAAAGGAGAAAATGTTTGAAACTAGTCATAATTGAAGGCGAAGGCAAAAAAGAAACCATAAGCAAATATTTAAAAGGGCTGGATTCTTCTTATAATGTAGTAGCTACTAAAGGGCATGTAAGGGACTTGCCCGAATACACTTTGGCGGTCAATATTGAAAACAACTTTGAACCCAAATATACGATAATCCCTAAGCAGAAGGAAATAATCAAACAACTCAAAGAAAAGGCGAAAAAAGCCGAAGAAGTATTGCTCGCTACCGACCCAGACCGCGAAGGCGAGGCTATTTCTTGGCATTTAACCCATATTTTAGATATTCCGCCCGAGTCGCCTTGTCGGATTGTGTTTAACGAAATATCCAAAACCGCGGTTCAAAACGCGCTCAAGAATCCCCGTCCCATTGACCAAAACCTAGTTGACGCCCAGCAAGCGCGGCGCGTTCTGGATAGGTTGGTGGGTTATAAACTTTCGCCTATCATCAGCAAAAAAATACGGAGCAAACTTTCCGCAGGGCGCGTCCAATCGGTCGCTTTAAAATTGGTCGTGGACAGAGAACGCGAAATCAGAGCGTTTGTGCCCAAAGAATATTGGCATCTAAAAGCGCTTTTGGAAAAAGACGGCGTTTTGTTTTGGGCTAAGCTTGCCTCGTTTAAAGACAAAAAGATTGAGATAGGCAACAAGTCCGAAATGGACCAAGTATTAGCCAACCTAAAAGGCGCGCGATATATTGTAACCAAGATAAAAAAGGGCGTTACCAAAGTAAACGCGCCCGCGCCTTATACCACCAGTACAATGCAGCAAGACGCTTTGAACAAGCTGGGTATGTCTTTAAAAGCGGCGTCCGCTTGCGCCCAAAACTTGTATGAAGGCGTGGAACTAGGGGCAGAAGGCAAGGTCGCGCTTGTGACATATATAAGAACGGACTCAACTCGCGTATCGCCCGAAGCTAGAAAGATGGCGGAAGATTATATCAAGTCCAAGTTTGGCGCCAAGTATTATCCCCAAACGCCCAATATATTCAAATCCAAAAAAGGCGCTCAAGACGCCCACGAGGCTATAAGACCTATTTCTTTACAGCGCACGCCCGAATCCGTCAAACCTTATCTTAACAAAAATCTTTACAGGCTATATAAACTTATTTACGAAAGATTTTTGGCAAGCCAAATGGCGCAAGCGCAATACGATACGGTAAGCGCGGATATAACAGCCAATGATTATCGTTTTACAGCCAACGGCAGAATTTTGAGATTTAAGGGCTTTTTGGCGGCATACTCTACTGACGAGAACGAATCCAAACCCAAGCTAGACCAGAACAACGACGAGGGCGAGGATGATGTGGATAGAATTTTGCCGCCGCTTAACGAGGGCGATATAACCAACCTCAAAGAGCTAAAGCCTGAGCAAAAGTTTACCAAGCCGCCCGCTAGATATTCCGAGGCGTCTTTGGTTAAGGCGATGGAAGAAAAGGGAATAGGCAGGCCCGCCACATACACGCCCACAATTTTGGTGCTGTTTACCCGAGAATACGCCGAAAAAGACGGCAGATACATAAAACCGACCGAGTTAGGCGAGCAAGTTACCGATATGCTGGTAAGGTATTTCCCCGATATTATGAGCGTGGATTTTACCGCTAAGATGGAAACCAAACTAGACGAAATAGAAGAAGGCGGCAAGGTCTGGCAGCAAGTGCTTTATGATTTTTATTTTGGCGGTTTTGAGGAAAAGGTAAAAGCGGCGCTTAACGACAGCTTTACCCTAAAAGTTCCCGACGAGCAAAGCGATGTCATATGCGAAAACTGCGATATTAATATGGTTATAAGACAGGGCAGATACGGCAAATTTTTGGCGTGTCACAACTATCCTAAGTGCCGCAACACCAAAAATTTGGACGGCTCGGATGTCAAAGAGGCAAATTCAACTGGCGTAAAATGCGATAAATGCGGCGGCGAAATGGTGGTCAAGATGAGCAAATACGGCAAATTTTTGGGCTGTTCCAATTATCCCGATTGCCGCAATATAAAATCTCTGGATGACGAAAACGCCGATTATGGCAAATGCCCCAAGTGCGGCAAACCCTTAGTCAAAAGACGCTCCCGCCGCGGCGAGTTTTTTGGATGTAGCGGATATCCGAATTGTAACTTTATATCCGCCGATAAGGTAATGGACCAAAAATGCCCGCAATGCGACTCGCATATGGCGCTTAAGCGTTATAAAAGCGGCGATGTAATAAAATGCGCGTCCAAAGAATGCGGCTATTCCATACCTTATCAAAATCAAGACCAAAACCAGCAACAAAACGAATAAAAAAGGCAAAAAAATTGAAAAAACAAAACAAAGTTTTGGTAATAGGGGGCGGACTTGCGGGATGCGAGTCCGCTTATCAGTTGGCAAA
>DUVY01000057.1 GCA_012840805.1 Clostridiales bacterium
GCAGCCAATATTATAAAAGGAGATACATATTCCAATGTCGTAGCCGTGCAAACAGTCCTAAAAAAATGGGGCTATTATTTTGGGGCGGTTGACGGCATCTTTGGACCCAAAACAAGGGCGGCCGTTCAATATTTCCAAAGGAAAAACGGGCTAGTCGCCGACGGTATCGTGGGCAATAAAACAGAAGCAGCTATGGGATTAAACTTAGGCGGCAGGTCTTATTACGCGTCTAGCGTCAATGCCTCTAGCAATGAGTTATATTTGCTTGCCAAATGCGTTTATGCCGAAGCGCGCGGCGAGCCCTATACGGGACAGGTAGCGATTGCCGCGGTAGTCTTAAATAGAGTAAAAGATTCGCGATTTCCCAATACTATAAGCGGAGTTATTTACCAGCCGCAAGCTTTTACAGCGGTAGCGGACGGGCAAATTAATCTTACTCCCGACCAAACCGCTATTAATGCCGCTAACGACGCGCTTAACGGTTGGGACCCAACATACGGATGCCTGTATTATTATAACCCGGCTACCGCGACTTCAAAATGGATTTGGAGCTTGCCCGTAGTCCTGAAAATAGGCAGGCATAATTTTTGCAAACCCGCATAATGCACTAAGGAGATAGGTTTATGAATTATAACCGCGAAAAAACACAAACTCAAGCGATAGAAAAAAGAATTGACGGGGCTATTTCGTTGATATTGATTCTCGCGCTGATTGCGTTGGGACTTGTCGCCGCGCTGGTTAATCTTTGGACGCGCAACGACACCAATGAAAAAGCGCTTGAAAACACTTATGAAAAATCTTTTTTCAATGTAAGCAATAGTATGAACGAATTAGAGACAAAATTAAATAAGCTGAAAGTGAGCAATTCGGACTCGCAGCGAATGGTTCTTGCCAATGATTTATGGAGAACGGCGGCTACGATTGAGGATAATCTAGCGCAGCTACCTATTGACAATTACGCGATAGCCAACACATCAAAGTTTGTCAACCAAATGGGCGATTATATCTATTCGCTTAATAGAAAACTACAAAAAGGCGGCACATATTCGGAAGAAGATATTCAAAAATTGGATTCTTTGTCCGAGCGTTGCGCCAAACTCAATCAAGGCATTCAAAAGTTATCCCAAAAAATTATCTCGGATTACCGTATTATAGACAATATTAACCTTTCCAAGCTAAGAAGCGGCAAACAAGACCCCAAAAACCTTTTGGGCGCGGGGCTTTATGAAATCAACCAAGAATCAACAGACTATCCTGAGATGATTTATGACGGACCGTTTTCGGACGCTTTGTCCAAAAAAGAGTACAAAGCTTTGGCGGGTTTGAAAGAAATATCTTATAAACAAGGAATTGATTACATATTAAAAACGCTTAAAGACACAGTTGACATAAAATATCAGGGCAAGGCTTCGGGCGATTTGACAGCGTATGAGTATACAACAACCGCCAAAGACGGACTGACAAGATATATCCAGCTAAGCGTTCAAGGCGGATTGCCGATTTCAATAAGCGGCGGCAACGCGGAGGGCAAGCCCCAACTTGACGAAGAACAGGCAATAGCCTCGGCAAAAGAGTGGGCAAAAAAGCTTGTCAATCAAGACATGGAAGGGGTTTGGATAAGCGTAATGGGCGACACCGCCTTTATCAACCTCGCGCCCGTTGTTAACGATATTGTGTATTATCCCGATCTAATAAAAGTCAAAATTTCCTTGACCGATGGCAATCTTTTGGGTTGGGAAGCTAATTCTTATCTTCAAAACCACATAAGCCGAGAAATTACGATGCCCTCAATCACCCAAGACCAAGCCTTAAAAAAAGTCAGTCCAAGACTTAGCGTTCATAGCATAAGATTGGCGCTTATCCCCAAAGACTGGGGCGAAGAGGTGTTGACTTATGAGTTTTATGCCTCATACGGCGATAACTTGTATATAGTGTATATAAACGCCGAAAGCGGCTACGAGGAAAATATCTTAATGGTATTAAACACCCCCGATAGAGGCAGGATGCTGATTTAAAAACTATTAATTGTCCAAACAAAAAAGAGCATTTTTTATAAAATGCTCTTTTTTAGTCATAATCGTAATGGTCCAATATAATCGGCGCCTTATCGGGTTTCTTTTTGAAGATTTTCGCGCTTAATTGTATCAAATAATTAACATACATAATATCAATCGCCATGGCGATAAGCGCGACTATTGTATATATCAAAAATATCAATTCGCTATTAAAAAAATTATTAGCGTCCAATACAGTGCTACGAATAGAATATCCTATAATCCTAGTGACCGTAAGGCTAGTAATAAAAAAAGCTACCAAAAAAAACTCAAAGACAATAAAATTAATAAGCCTCTTTTTAAAATGTATCCTATATGAGCGTAGTTTGGCGGCGCGGGACTTGCCTTTTTTGGGGGTTTTGTAAAGGTCTATTTTAAATACGATTTTTAATTTATCGGTATAGATATACAAAATAGTGCCAAATAAAAAAAGCCCCGCTTGAACAAGCATTCCCGCGAGCACGACTTCGCTACTAACAAAAAAATATTTCTCGGGCATAGCGCTGTATGCCCACATAAAAGCGAATAAAAATATACTAAGCAAAAAACACGCCCAAGCGATAATACTTAGATAAGTAACTCTTTTTTTGATCGTGTCGGGATTAACCTTAGTTTCTGCAAACCTTATCATTAGTGACATCCTTTAAAAAACTTTTAGGCTTGTTTAGAAATTTTGGATAAAATCCACCGTTTATCATTTTAAAGTCAAACCTTTATTATGTCAATAGGCAAACTGTTTTTATTATAATTTTTGTATAAATGTTTTTATAAACATTATAAAAAGTCCTCCAAAAAAGGCTTTTTTTGGAGGACTTTAAAGCTGATTTTACTTTATACTTTGGGTCCGGCGTTTTTGATTTTTGGATCAATATCGGCATATTGCTCAAAATTTTTCACAAAATCGTACGCCAGCTTTTTGGCTGTTTTGATATAGGCGTCCTTGTCTTCCCAAGTGTTAATGGGGTTTAAAAGCTTAGCGTCCACGCCTGGACAGCTTTTGGGAATATATAACCCAAAATAAGGCTCTTGTTCGTATTCGGCATTAGACAGGTCGCCGTTAAGCGTCGCCGTCACTATGCTGCGGGTAACTTTTAGGCTCATACGGCTGCCAACGCCATAAGCGCCACCCGACCAGCCGGTATTAATCAAAAAAACATCCGAGCCGTGTTTTTCAATCTTTTGACCCAAAAGGTCGGCGTAAAGGTTGGTGCGCAAAGGCAAAAACGCCGCGCCAAAACAGGTCGAAAAAGTGGATTGAGGCTCTATAATACCGCGCTCAGTTCCCGCTAGCTTGGAAGTGTAACCGCTGATAAAGTAATACATAGCCTGCTCTTTGGTAAGTTTTGCCACAGGCGGCAAAACGCCGAAAGAATCCGCCGTTAGGAATATTATTGTTTTTGGATGAGATGCGACACTGGGGATTACCGCGTTGGGTATATACTCTATAGGATAAGACACGCGGGTGTTTTCGGTTATGGAAGCGTCGTCATAATCGGGACGGCGGTCTTGATCGACTATAACATTTTCAACTAGCGCGCCAAACCTAACCGCTCTATAAATTTCAGGCTCTTTTTCTTCGCTTAAGCCTATGCACTTAGCGTAACAGCCGCCCTCAAAGTTAAATATGCCCTCGTCGCTCCAGCCGTGTTCGTCGTCGCCTATAAGGCCTCTTTGGGGATCGGCGCTCAAAGTGGTTTTGCCTGTGCCAGAAAGCCCAAAGAATAACGCCGAAGAGCCGTCTTGTGGCGACACATTAGCCGAACAGTGCATACTTAAGATGCCTTTTTTGGGCAAAAGATAGTTCATCAAAGAAAATACGCTTTTTTTCATTTCGCCTGCGTATTTTGACCCGGCTATTAAGATTACCTTTTTCTCAAAGCTTAAGATAATTCCCGCTTCCGAATTGACGCCGTCATCCTCGGGCACAAGTTTTAGCCCGGGCGCGCATAAAATGGTGAAATCTTCCTCAAAGCGCTCAAGATCCTTTGGGGTAGGGCGGATTAGCATATTATACATAAATAGATTTTGGGAAGCGTATTCGTTGATAACTCTCAAGCTGATTCTATGCTTAGGATCGGCGCCCACAAAACCATCAAAAATAAATATTTCACGGTTGCTAAGATAAGCCGTAACCTTAGCCAAAATCCTGTCAAAATTATCAACCGAAATCTTTTTGTTGATCGAGCCCCAATCAATTTCATCGGTAACAGACGGCTCGTCCACAATGAAGCGGTCATGGGGCGAACGACCTGTATATTTGCCGGTAGTGACCAAAAGCGCGCCGTTGTCCATAAGCTTAGAGTCTTCGGTTTCTAACGCAAGCTCCGTCAACTCGGCGGGCGATAAGTTCCGATAAACAGCTAAGGGATTTAAAATCCCCCACTTTTCAATGCCGTAAGTATTATTCAATTTAGCGTCCTCCAATGGTAAAAAATTTTTGTTTCCAATTGTTATTACAAGGGAAAAATCAGTCAAAAAAACCGCGATAAAAACGGTTTAATAAAAAACCAATTTTTCCGCCATTGTAATTATGCCACACGCCTTTTTCAATGTCAAAATATTTTTATATGTTTTTTTGATATATTTAATATATGAACATAACATAAAAAATACTCTATAATACATTGTATATCTAAATTTTTTGAAAGAAAACCAAAATGCCAAATTCTATCAAAAAATTATAACGCCTAACATCTTGACAAATTAATATAAACATTATAGAATATATAAGCCGTCTAAAAAGGCTATATCGCGGAGTGGAGCAGTCCGGTAGCTCGTCGGGCTCATAACCCGAAGGTCAGGAGGTTCAAATCCCCTCTCCGCAACCATTTAGAAAAAAGCCCTCATATAATTTTGAGGGCTTTTTTGTTTTTAAAAAATAAGCTTAAATTGCAACTACAAGTGCAACGGTTTGTATAATAAATTTGTTTTACAGTTCCCTTTACCCCGAGGGGTAAAGAGAAAATTTTTCTAATTCTTGAGCGAACACTTGTTCTGCTGATTTGTAGC
>DUVY01000058.1 GCA_012840805.1 Clostridiales bacterium
GCGGCTGTCGCCGCTAATATATTTAACATAAGCCCAAACAAAATTTCTAGCTCGTTATCGGCTTTTAGGGGAGTGGATAGAAGATACCAGTATCTTGGAGAATATAACGGCGCGCGGATTATAGCCGATTACGCCCATCACCCAAACGAAATAGAGGTATTAATCGACACCGCCAAAACGCAAAGTCCCTATGTAATAATAATTTTTCAGCCACACACCTATACCCGCACCTTAACTTTTTGGGAAAAATTCAAAAACTCATTGTCAAAAGCCGATAAAATAATCTTGCTTCCCGTGTATGCCGCCAGAGAAAAACTCAACCCAAATGCCTCAGGCCAAAAAATGTGTCAAGAATTAGCCCTGCAAGGAAAGCAAGCGCTGTATTTTGAAAATTTTAAGGAATGCGCCGAGCATTTAAAGCAAACGCTAAAAGACGGCGATTTGGCGCTTATTGCCGGCGCGGGCGATATAATTGATATCAAAAACTACCTTATCTCAGGCGCGCAAAAGATGTAAGCGTATTGGCTTAACTCAAAGATAATTTCATATATAGATGTTTGTTTGGGGATAAAGCCAGAATACATAAAAACTCCTTTTAGTGTTAATATGAAAAATTTGGAAGTTTTTATGCGTTTTTTGACGATATTACACTTTTATCATAATCTTATGATATTTTAGCGTGTTTTCGCTAAATTCTTTCAAGCCCTGATCGGCTTGTTCAAATTTATATTCCTTAATAACGAAAGGCGTCACATCCACGGCTTTTTTCGCCAACACATTGATAGCGGCGGGTATTTGTTTTTGACCGTTGGTTATGCCTATTACGGACAGCTGTTTGGATAAGATGCCGCTTATGTTGCCGTTTAAAAGCTTAGCCGAGTAGTAATCGCCGCCCACTATGGCGACCTTGCCGCCTACCGAGGCGTAATCAAAGGCTTTTTGTATCTTGTCGTTGGAATTTGCCAAATATACCGAGCTTTCGCAATACCGGCCGCCTGTAATTTGTTTGATTCGCTCGTCAGGGTCTGTCGCATTGGTGTTAATGGCGTAATAAATTCCCAAATTAGCGGCTATATCAAGCCGTTCTTGCGAGGGGTCTAGGACAATAGGCACCGCCTGATAATAAAGGGCAAGCTGCGCCAAAATTATGCCCATTACGCTCGCGCCTATAATTACAATATGTTCGCCTTCAGCGGTTTTTAATTCGTTAAAGGTTTTGACGGCGATAGAAGTATGTTCAATAAACTGCGCTTCGGCGTCCGTTATTTGAGAGGGTATTTGGTAGATATTGCTTATAGGGGCTGAAACAAAATCCCTTAACAGCCCGTTGGCGCTAAGACCCATTATCTTCATCTTGTCGCATTTCCAGGCTCTGTCAGTTTTGCAGGCGTAACAGTTTTTGCAAGAAAGATTGGGGTCAATAACCACTCTTTGACCGCGTTGCAAGCCCGAAGAGTTTTCTTCGTCTATTTCGCTTATGATTCCTACCGCTTGCCGCGCGGGAATGCGCGGATAATTCACGCTCGGCAACTCGCCATTATATATCTTAACGTCAAAGCTAGACAGGCTCGCGAGCGTGATTTTGATTTTGGCGGTATTTTCAAATGTTTCGTTTTCTGTAATTTCTTGCAAAGACATCGATTGTGGCTTGTCAATTATCCAAGCTTTCACAATGATTACCTCTCTTAAGATTTAATCGCCATAATAGTATAACACTAAATAATATAATTTGAAATAATTTTATGCCAAAGTTTTGGACGCTTTCGGCAAGATTTTACAAACATAGTCGATAAATACAATAAAAACACAAAAGACAGACAAGAAAACATAAAAATCAATTTATGTTTTTTCAAACAAATACTTTTACTTGACTTAAACTTAGGCTCTGCATTATAATATTATTACGATATTTTGAAAGAGATTTAGGAGCGCATAAATGAAAAAAGAAGTCCATCCCGATTACCATATGGTTACCATAGAATGCGCTTGCGGCGAAAAGTTCGTAAGCGGCTCTACGGTTAAGGGCGATGTAATAAAAGTTGAAATTTGCTCAAAGTGTCATCCGTTTTACACAGGCAAGCAAAAGATTGCCGAAACAGGCGGACGCATTGACAGATTCAAGAAGAGATTTAATCTAAAAGGTTAGCTGACTTATACCTAAAAAGTGCCAATCCCAACTAGTATTTTAGGCAAGGGTTTTTGCGCACTTTTTTATTTTTTATAGGGTTTTATTTGATGAAAAACAAAACGACCAAAAAGACACTAATCGGCGGGCAGGCGGTAATGGAAGGGGTAATGATGCGCGGCGTTAGTTCTATGGCTTTGGCGGTGCGCGACCCCGAAGGCAATCTATTGCTAAAGACCGAAAGGCTCAAAAAAACCAAAGGCGTTATTCGAAAAATACCCATTGTTCGCGGCGCGGTTATGTTTTTTCAAACATTAATAATGGGCGTCAAAACCTTGCTCAAAAGCGCGGAGGTTTTTAGCGAAGAGGAGGGCGAAAGCGAATTGTCCGCAAGCGCCGCGTTTTTCGCTATGTTTTTGGGCTTGGCTCTTTCCATTGTCCTGTTTATGTTTTTGCCTAGCTTGATAAGCGACGGCGTCAATTACTTGACATACAAATGGTGGGGTTACAAAAGCAATGTTTTGACCAGCGTGATAGAAGGCGTTACAAGGATTATTATATTTTTGGCTTACTTGATTATGGTGTCTTTTGTAAAGGATATAAAACGCACCTTTATGTATCACGGCGCGGAGCACAAAACAATCAATTGCTATGAAAAAGGCTATGAACTAACCATAGACAATGTCAAAAAATGCTCAAGGTTGCACGACAGGTGCGGCACGACCTTTTTGTTTTTGGTCATGATTGTTTCTATAATTTTGTTTACCGCCTCTAACGCGCTGTTTGCTTATTTGGCGGGGCTTAACTCAAGGCTGGGGTTTTTCTCGGCGTGGTATGGCAAGCTTATTATAAGGTTGTTTTTGTTGCCGCTTGTTGCGGGGCTTTCTTACGAGCTTTTAAAACTTTTGGCGCTTATGCCGAATTATTGGTTTATCAAAATCCTCAAAGCCCCCGGGCTAGCGCTACAATTTCTTACCACAAAAGAGCCCGACAACGATATGATAGAAGTAGCCATAAAAGCGTTTGACGCGGTGGACCGAATGGACAAAGACCCCAATGTCCCGAGCGTTGATTGGGATGAAATGGATTTTAAAGAAATCCAAGAGCAATTTACTAACAGCCTAGAACAAGCGGGGATAGACTCTAGCGAAGCCGATTGGATTTTTTGCCATATCTTAAAGACCAAAAGAGTAGGCTTAAAGACCATAAAACATATCAAGCGAAGTCAATACTACGCTGCCAAAAAGATACTAAACCAAAGAATACAGCAAAAACAGCCGCTTCAATATTTATTGGGCGATACTAACTTTTGCGGGCATACAATCAAGGTCAACAAAAATGTCCTGATCCCCAGATTTGAAACCGAGGTTTTGGCGGACCTTTGTCTTAAAAAAGCGCAAGAACTAGCCCAAGCGGGCAAACAGCCCAAAATCTTAGACCTAGGCACAGGCAGCGGATGTATCGCCGTAGTCTTAGCGGACGCGATAAAGAGCGCGCAGATAACGGCTTCCGATATAAGCAAAGCGGCGTTGAATACAGCCATCGAAAACTTCAAACCCTACCAAAATATAACCGCGATTGAGAGCGACTTGTTTGGAAACATATCGGGGCAATTTGATATTATCGTAACCAATCCGCCCTATGTAAAGACGGGCGAGCTTGCAAATTTGCCTTTTGAGGTAAAGCAAGAGCCAAAAAAGGCGCTAGATGGCGGCGAGGACGGACTAAGCATAATACGCCGCATTATTAACGACGCGCATAAATTTTTGGTCGAGGGCGGATATTTGATGATGGAAGTCGGCATTGGTCAGCCCGAGATTATCCAAGAAATAATAAAAAACCAATATAGCGATTATTATCATAATATAGAGATTACAAAAGATCTTGACGGAATTGAACGCGTTATTACATTAAAAAAGGTTTAGTCATTATGATTAACAAACTAGAAGATATAAAAAACAAATACGACAGATTGACGCAGTCTTTGGCTGATGTCAATCTTATCAACGATATGGAAAATTGGAAAAAAGCGGCAAAAGAGCAGTCTAGGCTTGAGCCTATCGTCAATAAATATTTAGAATACAAAAAGGCGTTGGACGCCCAAGCCGAAGCCAAAGAGATTTTGTCAGATACAAAAGACAATGAGCTAAAAGAGCTTGCCCAAATCCAGCTAGACGAAGCGCAAGAAAATATCGCGAAAATTGAGGAAGAACTCAAGATTATGCTACTGCCGCCCGATACAAACGATGAAAAAAATGTAATCATAGAAATTAGGGCGGGCGCCGGAGGCGAAGAAGCCGGGCTTTTTGGCGCGGATCTTATGCGTATGTATAAGATGTATGCCTCCAATCAAAATTGGAAAGTAGAGGATATTTCTATAAACGCCACCGAGAAGGGCGGGGTCAAGGAAGCCGTGTTTTCGCTATCAGGCGAAAATGTTTATTCTAAGATGAAGTTTGAAAGCGGCGTGCATAGAGTCCAGCGCGTGCCCGAGACCGAAACCCAAGGCCGCGTGCACACATCCACGGTAACGGTCGCGGTTTTGCCCGAAGCCGATGACGTGGTAGTGGAAATTAATGAGAAAGATTTGAAGATAGACACATATAGAAGCGGCGGCGCGGGCGGTCAGCATGTCAACAAGACCGATTCGGCGATTAGGATAACGCATTTGCCCACGGGCTTGGTGGTCACTTGCGAGGATGAGCGTTCCCAAATCAAAAACCGAGAAAAAGCGATGCGCGTATTGAAGTCGCGGTTATACGACTTGTATCAAACCCAAGCCGACGAGGAATACGCGAGGATGCGAAGAGGCCAAGTGGGAACGGGCGACCGCAGCGAAAGAATCCGCACATATAATTTCCCCCAAGGCAGAGTCACCGACCATAGAATAGGACTTACCATATATGATCTTGAAAACTTTTTAAACGGCGAAATAGACCATATGGTAGAGCAATTGCGGCTTGCGGACCAAACGCGCAAACTCCAACAAAGCGAATAATTTTTTTAAAATCCCCTAATTTTATATGTATTTTTTATAGAGTCATAACTAGGCATAAGCTTAGCTTATACTTTATGCTTTTAAATATAATAGGCGATATACAGTATTTTTGTTTACAGCAAGAATTAAATTATATATAATCACTTATGTATTACAAAAGACCATTTTTTAAATAAGTAGGAGGGAGCCTTTTATGGCTTTAGCTAAAAGAACAACCCAAATATCGCCGTCATTGACCCTTGAGATTACGGCAATGGCAAAAAAGATGAAAGCCGAGGGTATTGATGTGATAGGGTTTGGCGCGGGCGAGCCCGATTTTAACACGCCCGAATATATTATTGACGCCGCCAAGGAAGCGTTAGACAAGGGTTTTACCAAATACACCGCAAGCGGCGGCATGCCCCAATTAAAAGAGGCAATTTGTCAAAAGTTTTTGGATGATAACAATCTAAAATACTCTCCTTCCCAAATAGTCGTCAGTAACGGCGCGAAACATTCTTTGTATAATACAATGTTGGCGATAATCGACTCGGGCGACGAAGTCATTATTCCCGCGCCGTATTGGCTTACTTATCCCGAATTAGTGAAGTTATGCGACGGCGCGCCCGTTATAGTGGACACAAAAGACGACGGCTTTAAATTAACGCCCGAAAAACTCAAAAAAGCTATAACCGACAAAACCAAAGCGATTATTATCAACTCGCCTTCTAACCCTTCGGGCATAGTATATACCAAACAAGAGCTTTGGGCTTTGGCGGAGGTCATAGAAAAGACCGATATATATGTCATAAGCGACGAAATTTACGAAAATATCATATATGACGGATTACGGCATTATTCAATCGCCGCATATTCCCCTAAGCTTTATAAGCAGACAATAGTAGTAAACGGCGTATCCAAGACATATTCTATGACAGGTTGGCGCATAGGGTATTTGGGCGCGGATCAAGAAATAGCCCAAGCCATAGACAAAATCCAAAGCCATAGCACCTCCAACGCCAGCAGTATTTCTCAATGCGCGGCGGCGGCGGCGCTGACCATAAAGACCGAATTTTTGAGCCAAATGGTCAAGACATTTGACGAGCGCAGAAAAATGATTGTGGATTTTATTAACCAATGCCCTTATCTTTCTTGTCCCGAGCCCAAAGGCGCGTTTTATGTTATGGCCGATGTTAGCAAAACCTTTGGCAAAGCAATAGACGGGCAAATAATAGACAGCGCGCACAAAGCGGCGCGGCTATTATTGCGTTACGCCCAAATAGCCGTAGTGCCTTGCGAGGCTTTTGGCGCGCCAGGGTATATAAGACTATCTTACGCCACCTCAAAGGAAGATATCCAAAAGGGCCTTCAAAGACTAAAAGAGTTTTTGGAAAAATTAGAGTAATGAGGCAAGGCTTATGAAAAACAACAAACCCAAAACAATCTTTAACAAAAAAACCAATCTGTTGGAGCAAGAGTACTATCACCATACTTTGCAAGATGTGAAAGAACCCAATCTATTTAGGGATATTTTTACATATGCCGAAATTCCCAAGGTAGTTTTCAATCACCGCACGGTGCCTATGCATATGCCCGACAAGATTTGGATAACGGATACGACTTTTAGGGACGGGCAGCAATCCACCGCGCCCTTTACCGTGGAGCAGATTGTCCATATATTCAAATTGCTATCCAAACTAGGCGGCAAAAAAGGCATCATAAGACAATCGGAATTTTTCTTATACACCGAAAAGGACAAAAAAGCGGCAATTGAGTGTATGGAACTAGGGCTTGAATTTCCTGAAGTAACTAGCTGGATAAGAGCGAATAAGCGCGATTTTGAGCTTGTCAAAAGTATGGGAATCAAAGAAACCGGCATCTTAGTCAGCTGTTCGGACTATCATATTTTCAAAAAAATGAAGCTGACAAGAAAGCAGGCGATGGAAAAATACCTAGAGATCGTGTCCGCCGCTTTGGAATACGGAATAGTCCCCAGATGTCATTTTGAGGATATCACAAGGGCGGATTTTTACGGATTCGTGGTGCCTTTTGCCATAGAGCTTATGGAACTGTCCAAACAGAGCAAAATTCCTATCAAAATACGGGCTTGCGACACATTGGGCTTTGGCGTAAGCTATACGGGCGCGGCGTTGCCTAGATCGGTGCCGGGCATTATATACGGGCTAAGAAGATACGCGGGCGTGCCCAGCGAGCAGATAGAATGGCACGGGCACAACGATTTTTATCATGTAGTCACCAACGCCAGCGCGGCGTGGCTTTATGGCTGCAGTGCGGTCAATTGCTCTGTTTTGGGCATAGGCGAGCGCACGGGCAACTGTCCGTTGGAGGCGATGGTAATAGAGTATTGCCAGCTAAGAGGCTCGGACGATGGAATGGATTTGCATGTTATTACCGAGATAGCGGATTACTTTGAACGCGAGTTGGACTACGCCATTCCGCCAAGAACGCCTTTTGTGGGGCGCAGCTTTAACGCCACAAGGGCGGGCATCCACGCCGACGGATTGCTAAAAGACGAAGAAATATATAATATATTTGACACGCACAAGATACTCAACAAAAAGCCCAATGTATCTATTAACAACCATTCAGGGCTTGCGGGGATCGCGTATTGGCTTAACGCTTATTATGATCTAGAAGGCGAAAACAAAATCCAAAAGCAAGACAAATTGGTGCTTAAGATGAAAGAGCTTATCGACCAAGAATACGCGCGCGGCAGAAACACGGTGTTTGGCGATAACGAGCTTGACAATATGGTGCGTATTATAGACCGCAAGTTACATAAGATTTTGAACATAAGAGAACGGAATATAAAATTGAACATATAAAACAATATCAAACATCAAAAAAAAGAATTTGTCTAGGCATAAGACAAACTCTTTTTTTATGAAAATGGCTTAAGGTTTATTCGCCGATAATTTTTATCAACACTCTTTTGTTACGCTTTCCGTCAAATTCGCCGTAAAAAATCTGTTCCCAAGTGCCAAAGTCCAATCTTCCATCGGTTATAGCCACCACTACTTCTCGGCCCATTATAGACCTTTTTAGGTGGGCGTCGGCGTTGTCCTCGTATCCGTTATGGGCGTATTGGCTGTAAGGCTTCTCGGGCGCTAATTTTTCTAGCCATCTCTCAAAGTCGCTGTGCAGCCCGCTCTCGTCGTCATTGATAAACACGCTTGAGGTTATGTGCATAGAATTGACCAAGACCAGCCCTTCTTTTATGCCGCTTTTGGATACGGCGTCTTGCACCTGAGGCGTTATGTTAATAAACGCGCGCCTTGTGGGAACATTAAAAGTCAAAATCTGCCTATAACTTTTCATAGCCTTATTATACCAAAAAATGCCAAAAAAACAAAAGCCATTTATTAGATTATTTTTTCTTTGCCAACAACGGCTTGAAAAAACATTTTATGATTATTATAACAGCGCTTAGCTTTTAGCGGTTTTTGAAAAAGCTAAATCTATAATAAATTACTATAACAGTAACTTTTATGAGTAGCCAAAAAACGCCATCTGCCTTAACAACAATTATTGAGCAGCGGAAATGGCTTGATAAATAGGGGGCATCTATATGATATGTAACGCCAAGTAGAATAAAGGGCTTTAATATCAACAAGCCCATTAGGTTTTATATCTATATAATAATATAACGCCAAATTCAATGAAATTACTATTCGTTAAAAAGTAACTTTAATATGCAATAAGAAAATATAATAGAAACCGTTTGCGATTAAGTCATCCAATTCCTGCTTTATGCTTTATACATAATAATAGAATATAATAGAAAACTTTATCTTTTAAAATAGACAAAAAATTAATCAACATATCACAGGACTAATAATTTATCTGTGAGTCCCTATTTTTAAACTAGGTAAAATTAATTATGAGCAATTACACTTAAATTGATTTTGATTTTTTACAACATCATTATATATATTAGCATTATATATTTTGGTAAAATAAGTTTTATCAAAAAAAATGCTTTTGATTGACATTATACCTTTCATTATGCTATAATTTTTTAGCGTTTGGAGAGATACCCAAGAGGTCAAAGGGGCTCCCCTGCTAAGGGAGTAGGCTGAGAAATTGGTGCGAGGGTTCGAATCCCTCTCTCTCCGCCAGACCTCGTCCGAAAAGTCCGGTTTTTGCCGGACTTTTGGCATGTTTTTGGACATTTTTGAGGGTTTTTAGGAATCTTTTAAATTGGAAAAAATGAGGATAAA
>DUVY01000059.1 GCA_012840805.1 Clostridiales bacterium
AACGCTTCAAATTTTGAGTAATTTATTAACAAAAAATAAAAATTAAAAAAATATTATCAAAATGCTTGACAAACAAAAAAATTAGTGATATAATGAAAATGAAAAAAAAGAAAGGAGTAAAAAAAATGGAAAAAGAAATCATTTTAAAAATTGTTACAAAGACATTTACAGACAAAAACACTCAAAAAGAAATTAGTTATCCGGCCTTATTTATTGAATATGGCACTTTATCTTGCGAATTAACAACAGTTTACAAACAAGATAAAAAAATCCTTAAATTCATTAAGGAAGAAATGCAAAAATTAGGTTATTGATTGCAATCAATAGAATAAAAAAGAAAGGAGAGATGTTAGATAACAGAATTATTTAGTGAATTATGGGATGTTTTTCTGGAAACAATTGAAAACTTTGCCGAAGGAATTAAAACAGCGTTTTTACATGTTATTTATGTAGACCCAGACGCAACAACTAAAACAGTATCAGACTTTGCAAAGTTTACTTTTGTTTTAATTGGATTTAGTTTAGCATTAAGTTTGATTTACTTTATTGTCAAAAAAATTAAAGCATAATTTTTTAAGACTAAGGCGAAAGTCTTAGTCTATTTTTAAAAAGAAAGGAGAGATAAAAAATCAAAAAAATATTAATTTTTATTAGTTTACTTATAATATCTTTATTTATAATAATAAAGCCATTTGAAAGCAACGCAGAATATACGGGCGAATATGACGACGATTATTATATGAGCGCTCAGGTTTTTCATGAATTAATATATACTCCAATTGTAGAAAATAGCGATTATTATTATACTTTTGAATATTTAGAAAATTGGTATGGTAGCACAGATTTAGATTTATTCCCAATAATGGTTAATTTAATAAAAGAATATGAAAATGAAAAAGGTTATAATGAAGGTTATAACGATGGAAAATCTTATGTTTGGGATTTAATAGAAAACGACCAAGTATATAATGCAAAAGATATAATATTAGGAATATTTGACGCACCACTTAGAATATTGGAAAAAGCGTTTACTTTTGAAATCTTCGGTATTGAAATATATAATATAATTTTATTTATTATGACCATGGGAGTAGTTTGGTTTGTTTGGAAGAAGGTGAAAAAATAATGATAGAAATATTAAATAAATTAATAAATATAGTTGTCGGCTCTTCTGATATTGATTATCTTCTTACTTTTTCAAACTTAAAAGAAAATTATTGTATATTTATAAATAGCGTAAATGAACAATATTCAAGTCTTGATATTTTTACTTGGGACAAAGCAGTTGTCAATTTTGATTATAGACTTTTTTTTCCATGGATTTTTTCTAATCCTAATGTGATAATCTCTTTCATTTTTTACATTATGGTATCTTTTGGCATTATTTACTTTTTTATGGTTGTACCATTTAGATTAATAAAGCAATTATTACCTAAAAGCGTAAGAACTAAAAAAGGAGCAAATAAGGCATGAAAAAGTTTCTAATACTAATATTTACAATATTAATTGGCTTAGGCTTAATAAATAAGTTATATAATAATAATCCAATGTATGAAAACGGAGCAATAGAAGAATATTTAACTTATCTGGAAGATAATTTACCTACTTATGTGCCTAAATTGCTTGATAGTGGATTTACGGAAGGGATATTCGATTATTATTATAACTTAGCAATAAATCAATATCCATTATTAGAAACAAAAGACTATTTAGAATTAAGAACAGGAACTATTATATCAGGGCAAATACGGGATTTTTTTACTAAGGAAATAACAGAAGAAGTATATGACTTTTATGAAGTAGAAATAACATATAGGTGGTGGCAAACCGGAAAAATAAAAAGGGGGGACAACGTTTATGTTTTAAAATCCGAATGGGAAGACCCAGAAATAGAAGAAGTTACAATTTTTGAAGGTGGGCCAGGCGAAGGCGATTTATTAGACTTAGCAAGAAGCGCAATAAGATACTTTTTGGCATTTACTTTAACTCCAATTTATATCATTCATAGCATCGCAATTATTTTATGGGGGATAATTCAATTATGATTATATGGTTAATAATAATAATATTAATATTAATAATTTTATCAAGATTTTATACCATAAAGGAAGAAACAATAATAGGTTTGACTGGTGGTTTAGGAACAGGCAAAACCTTAATAGGAGCAACAAAGGCAAAAAGTCTATTAAAAAAAGCACGTTTCAAATGGTGGATAGATAAATATATATTTATATGGAAGAAAAAAAGAGAAAAACCCAAATTATATTCAAACATACCTATCAGAATATCAAAAAAAGAATGGGCTTGTGAATTAACTGAAAATCATTTATTACTTCAAGAAAAAATAATAGAAAAATCAATAGTTTTCATGGACGAAATAGGCGCTTATGCTTCACAATGGGAATATAACAACCCAAACGCAAAAGAAACTTTTGACGAGTTTATTAGATTATTCAGACATTATACAAAAGGTGGTTTTTTCATTTGCACCGACCAATGCAGTGAAAACATAATTTTAACCGTTAGACGAAGAATTAACACAATAAACAATTTAATGCACTTTAAAAAATGGTTATGGATTTTTTATACAGTACGAGTACGCAAAATATCAATATCGGAAGAAATCAAAACAATAGAACAAAATAATGCAGAAGATAATACAAGAATGATTTTTGGTATTTTAATAGGCAAACGTAAATTATATGATACATATTGCTATAGTGAACGTTATGCAACAGTTCCAAAAGGGCAAAACCTTCTATATAATGACTACAAAAAATATAATCTAATGCGAATTAGTAAGGAATTAATAAAACCTAAAACAACAAATAAAAAGATTTAACCCCCCAGAAAAGCACCCCCTTAAAACAAAAATTAAGGGGGGGATATCGTGCGCACGTCAGAAATAAAAAACTTAAAATCTAAAAAAAATTATTTTGATTTTTAGGTAACCCTTTGCTTCGCAATCCTTGACTTTTTCGGATCATGTTTGCATGTTGCTTTGCAGTGGCCTTCCTACAAATAATACATGCAGTGGCTGGTAGGAAGGGCCGTTAATGATAGCAAACATGATCCGACAAGTCAAGGACCGACCTTTAAAATCAAAAAGATTTTAGGCAAAGGAATATTTAAGTTGTTTCTTTTCTCCTAATAACTCGTTACTGGGCTTTCAAATCTTTTTATAAATGACACAAGAACACAGACACAACTATATATATTGATTGTGTTAAAAAAACACAATAAACCGACACAATAAGCCGACACAACCAGCTAAAACAATAAGCCGACACAATAAACCGACACAGTGGGCGGGTAATACTAAACCGCCCACCGAACCACCGTAACGGTTTAGAATACCGAACATTTATCAAATCGCTTGACAGCGTTTTTTTTTTGTTTTATACTACTCTTGTAGGTGGGGGAGAGCCTTA
>DUVY01000213.1 GCA_012840805.1 Clostridiales bacterium
TAGAATTAGTTTGTCGCTACTTATCACTATGAAGGAACTCTATGCTCTCTTGATAATTTATCATAAAACTGCTTCATGGGTTTTAGGGATGTTTTTTAATTTCTTAGGTGTATAAACTCATTTTATCCGCCATGCAATAAAATCCGCATATAGCAAAAAAGGCCCTTATCAAAGGAGCCTTTTTGCCGTTTTTTTCAACCGCGCTAACCAACCAGGACGGTTGAGGCGCGGCTGTTTTGCCTGTTGTTACCCGTTTGCGAATTTTCAGTTCACGCGCTTTGCCTGCTTTGAAAATATTATAAATTGTGTTACGCTTCGACAATTTCAAAATCTATATAGGCTATTGTATCGGGTTTGTTAAAATCAAACTTTATATATAACTCATTATATTCACCGTCTATTGCTTTTGTTGTAACTTCGACGAAATCTTCCGCTTCCATGAATATGCCAGGAGCGAACAAAACAAAGCCATAAGGTTCACAATATATTTGATATCTGAACATGTTTTCTTCTTCGTTGTCAACGTTGTCAACGTTGTCAAATTTGCAATTTATTTTAATTTTTTTGCCCACCAAATCTGATTTTATACTTGATATATCTATTAAGATAAAAGAACTGTATCCATAATCTGCTTCTTCAGATATCATTTTAAGCATATAATTTCCCGACTTATTAACTATATCGCATTCTCCCTCAGTGGCAGTTATGTATTGGATATCCGAATAATACTCAAAGTCAAGGAATATGCCTCTGTCTTTAATCACATCTAAATATATAAATATTTCTTCGGCCGCTCCTTTAGAGTCGCTCACTACTAATGTATATTTGCTATCTGCGAAAAGCTCAAAACTGACATTAATACCATCGCTGGAACGAGATACCCAATCGCCTTTACCGTATCCCCTATAGCAAGAAATATAGACATCTCTTACTTTTTCATCGCTGCCTTCATAGTATATACCCGCAAATTCTATTTCATTAAAAGTAACGGTATAAATGTCTTGAGTTGTTTCGATAAGTTTAAAGGAATTCGGCGCATAACCCTCAGCATTAATACGGATTTCGGGCTTTAAGTCGTATGATACAGCAATATTGTCCAAATACATTATAGCTTGAGTGCTTTCATTACCGTAATAGACGACTATTTCAAGTGTATCGTTCTTACTGAGAGTCATGGAAAATGTTTTTTTACCTTCCCATGTATCATAGGTATAGTCTATATAATAATCATGATCATTTGATAAATGAACTGTAAACGGGTCAGTAATATTATCAAAATCCAAGTCAAAAGTAACTTGCGCGTCTATACCCATTCCCGTAATTTCGACAACTGCACCTATTCCATAATAACTTTTATATGCTCTATGTACCGCAAGCATATGATTGCCTGCTTCCCTTTGGGCTATTTCCAATTTGCTGAAACTACTTTCGGCAAAGCGTATATCGGAAAAATACTCAAAATCCAGATAATAGCTGCCTCTTGTTTCGGGATCATATATATCGTAATATATCAAACGGCTTTGCGCCTGTCCTTGCGGGTCTGAAGCTTGCACGGTATACCTGCCAACATCTCTTCTTAATGCATATATTCCGTCATCGCCCGGCACCTCCGAGCCCTCTGTGCCGTAACCTTCATATACGGTATACTCCACCTCGTCTGATAAGTGTATGAAATAGCCGGGCTCGCTGTAACCAATACAAGCTAATTCCTTAACATCAATTGTCTTTTCGTCATCTGTTGTGCGGAAATAATTATAAACATTGGTTTTTAAAATAATGTCTTTAGGCCGGTCAGTAATTTTTATGTTATCTATGTACATTGTTACATTTTCATTGCTGAAATAAACCTCTATTTTCAGTCCTTTGTATTTATTTGTAAGGTAGTCGCCTGCCCCGAATGTAATATGTTCATAACCTCCCTCATAAAATTCTTTAAAAGGATAATACGAACTACCATCTAACTCGATTCCGGTTATAGAGAATTCCTCAATATCTAATCCTTCAAAACTGATATCCATTGATATTTGCTTATGGACGTCAAATTCGTGGGTGTATATAAAAAACTTTCTAGGATTAATCACCTTAAGCACTTTATTGCCGTCCTTTTCCACAATAGAAAAAGCGTCGGGATCTGTTTCGTGTTCCAATATATCAAGGTCAAAATCGTACTCGAAATCAGCTACCACCTCGTCTTCACGAAAATATCCCACCACCGTAAATGTCTTTGTTGAGATGTTGCCGTATTCATCTTCTGCCTTTATCGTTACTTCGTAAAGCCCTTCTTGCTCAATTAAAAACGCGCCATCGGATACTGAAATCTCTTTTTCGCCAAGCTTAACGGAATATGTAACAATCGGCTGCTCTGTAACATCGTCCGTTACCGAAATCAGGTCAACGGGAATCTGCCAAACAGGTTCTTTTAGGGCGTTGTAAAAATATTCTTCCTCTCCCGTATAAGTAATTACAGGCGCCGTCTCGTCAACTACAACAATTTTCATAACCTTAGTTAATGTAATTTCTTCAACCGTTACGGTATATGTTACAGTGTAGCCGTTTAGGTCCTCTATTAAGAACTTGCCGTTTTCAGTTTCCACAACCCGTCCTTCGCTGTCTTTAACAGATATCACACTTAAATATTTTTCTCCTTTATTATCCGACGCATAAATAACAGGAAGTTCGAATTCAGTCAAATAAGCCGCCTGTACGCTTTGGGGAACTTCTAGAGTGAGGGTTTTTTCGTCTTTACATGATACCGTAAATAACAACATAGAAACGATTGTAATCAATAATAAAATTTTTCTTTTCATACTATCCTCCTTAATAATTTATCATAAAATCTTTATATACCCTTTGACATTGGAGCGCGTTTTAAGTTATGTTTTCAAAAAAGGTATTTTGTCACTTTCAAATAAAACAATCCCCTATCCATATTATTTTAGGGGATTGTACAACAATTTTCCATATACCGTTTGGTATATTTTTGATTAAACTATATCCTTGATAACTATGAAAAATAGGTTTATTATATTAATTTCAA
>DUVY01000060.1 GCA_012840805.1 Clostridiales bacterium
ATAAATACAGATTTTCACTTTATTGGTCCGATAGGCAGCGCCCAAAAGGTAGCCAAGGTATTATCGGACGGCACAAAAATTTATGACCCTTATTATGTGTTTAACTTTACGGGCGGTCAAGTAGGCGAATATGTCCATCGCTCTATGAACGGGGTTTCTGGACTTTATCTAGGGCATGGCGGGTTGGCGTATTTTTTGGCGATGTTTATCACTCTGATAATCGCGCAAGTATTGACATTTATTATGCAAAGAAATATAACGTTTAAGTCCGACGGCGATATTTTAAAAGCGGTGTTTTGGTTTGTTATCGCCACTATTGTCATAACTCTAGGGCAAAATGTGCTTTACGCTCTGTATCAGCCGTGGATATATGGTCTTTTGGGCGATACTTGGGGCGGGGTGTTTGCCTCGTTCTTACAGGCGTTAATATCGTTCTGGGTGTTTTATCCTATATTTAAGGTTATCTTTCCAAGATCGCAAAAAGGGCATAAAAACTAAAAATTTAAAAATTTAAGAAGATTATGATATAATAGATACATATCATAACAAAAGAAATATTATAAAAGATAACAAAAGATAATATTATGAAACAGGCGTTTAACCCATTTTTGCCAAGTTATGAATATATCCCCGACGGCGAGCCGCACATTTTTGGCGACAGGGTGTATCTTTATGGATCGCACGATAAATTTAACGGGCTTAGCTTTTGTCTAAACGACTATGTCTGTTGGTCGGCGTCTGTTGATAACCTTGCCGATTGGCGTTATGAGGGCGTTATTTATCGCCGAGTCCAAGACCCCAACGGCAAAAAGCGGACTATCCTAAAAGGGTTAGCGGCGCCCGATGTTTGTCAAGGGCTGGACGGCAGGTATTATTTATATTATTTTGTGATTGGTTACAGCAGAATATCTGTGGCTGTTTGCGACACTCCCGCCGGCGAATACGAGTTTTTGGGACATGTTCAATATCCCGACGGCACGCCTCTGGGCTCAAAAGGCGAGCCTTTGCAATTTGACCCCGGAATTTTTATTGACGACGATAACAAAATTTATTTATATACAGGTTTTGGGCAGACAAATCCGCCTTATATAATCGCGTGGGGGCACAAACCAACCAAACACGGCGCGATGGGCTTTGAGCTGGAACGGGATATGCTCACAATCAAGCAAGGACCTTGTTATATCGGCGTAAAAGGCAAGACCGAATCCGCGGATACGCTGTATCAAAACCACGAATTTTTTGAAGCCAGCTCAATGAGGAAATTTCAAGGCAAGTATTATTTTATTTATTCCTCATATCAAGGGCACGAGCTGTGCTGGGCGGTAAGCGACAAGCCCTTGAGCGGTTTTGAATTTGGCGGGACGCTTATCAGCAACGGCGACATAGGCATTGATGGCAGAACTCAAAAGCAAGCGCTAAATTATACAGGCAATACTCACGGCAGCGTGATTGAGATAAAAGGAAAATATTATGTTTTTTATCACCGCCAAACCAACAAAAATCAATTCAGCCGCCAAGCCTGCGCCGAGGAGATAGAGTTCAAAGACGGCGCTTTTATCCAAGCTCAAATGACCTCATGCGGACTTAATGGAAAGGCTTTGCAAGGCATTGGCAAGTATCCCGCTCATATCGCTTGCAACCTGTTTTCCAAAAAAGGCGCTTATTGGTATGGCGCGCTCAAGAGATTAAAGCCAAGCCATCCGTATTTTACCCAAGACGGCGGCGATAGAGAAAGCGGCCCCGACCAATATATAGCCAATTTTAATAACGGCGCGGCCGCGGGATTTAAGTATTTTGATTTTAAAGACGTTAAAAGCGTTGCGGTAGAGTTAAAGGGCAAGGCAAAAGGCGTTATGGAAGTATTTTTATTAAGCCCGTCAAATGAAAGCAAAGTTTTCTCATCATCCAAGTTTATAGCGCCTTACGAGCGAGCCCGTCCTTGCGCTTTGATTCCTATATATTCAACCAAAAACAAATCTCAAAGATTTGAGGCTTTATTTGAGGAAATACCCCAAGGCAAAAAATCATTATATTTCAGATTCAAAGGCAAAGGCCGTTTTGATTTTATTTCTTTTGAATTAGGATAATCATTATGTTTGGCTTGTTTTAAGCAATCACCTAAATTATTTTTAAATATCAAAATATTAGATTTTTTTATTATTTATGTTATAGCGATAGCTTTTTTGAGTGAACAGTCTAACTTTATTAACCCAAACAAGAATTTTTTTATTTAGTTAATTTTAAATACAGGTGTAAAATAGATGTAAAGTAATACGCACAAAAGGCGTGATTATATCAGCCTTGTACGCGTATAAAGAAGCTTCGGGATGGAGCGATTATTTGAAAAAAATATTCGCGATACCAACAGAAGATTAAAATGCTTAATCATATGAATACATAAAAAGATTTTAGAATTAACTTAAAATAGAAATTTTATCAAAAACAAACAACACCGCCTTAAGAAGTAAACATCTTAAGGCATTGTTTTTAATCAGACTTCGTTTATTAAGGCTATTTGTATATTTACAATTTTCTACGCATAAAATTAACTAATATTAAATAAAAGAGGGTAAGAATAAATGCAAATTTATACGATTCAAAGTGGCGATACGCTTTTCGCGATAGCGCGGACTTTTAACTCATCGGTAAACGATATTGTCAACGCCAATCGCATACCCGATCCCGAAAGGCTTGTGGTTGGGCAAACAATAGTTATTCCAATTACAGGCAGTTACTATTTTGTGCAGCCAGGCGACAGCCTTTGGGCTATCGGGCGCAGATTTGGCTTTAATTATCTTAGGCTTGCTGAGATTAATCGCATTAACCCTTCTGCGCCGCTGTCCATAGGGCTTAGATTATATATCCCGCCTTTTCCCAAGGTCAGTATTGAAGTCAATGCCTACGCAGAGCCCATAGGCGATGCGCCAAGTCCGGCCATACTAGCGGATACAGAAGAAGCCGCGCCTAGATTGACCTATCTTGCGGTATTTAGCTATCGGGTTAACCGCGACGGGACTTTGAACGCTCCGCCCATTCAAGGCATACCCCAAATCGCAATGAGAAATGGCAACGCGCTTATGATGACGGTTACCAATATAGAACAGGGGCGTTTTAGCGGCGAATTGGGGCGCGCCATAATTGAAAGCGTGGCTGTTCAGGATTTGCTGTTAGAGAATATTATCAATGAAGCAAGACGCCTAAATTATCGGGATATACATTTTGATTTTGAGTTTTTGCCCGTGGATTTGAGGGATCTTTACACCGAATTTTTGCGCCGAGCGACCGATAGGCTTCACGCCCAAGGTTTTTTGGTCTCAGCCGCGCTTGCGCCCAAAACCAGCGCCGAGCAAGCAGGGCAATGGTATGAAGCGCATGACTACGGCGCGATTGGGCAGATAGTGGATTTTGTGGTCATTATGACTTACGAATGGGGTTATTCGGGCGGTCCGCCTATGGCGGTTTCGCCCATAGATAAGGTGGAACAAGTGCTTAGATACGCCTTGACCGAAATTCCGGTCAACAAAATTTTGATGGGACAAAATCTTTATGGCTATGACTGGACATTGCCTTTTGTGCCTGGCGGACCGTTTGCCCGCGCCATAAGCCCGCAAACAGCCATATTGTTGGCAAGAGACAACAACGCCGAGATACTTTTTGACCCCGTCGCGCAAGCGCCCCACTTTAACTACTTTGACGCCCAAGGTCAAGAACACGAGGTTTGGTTTGAGGACGCGCGTAGCATACAAGCTAAGTTTGACTTAATTAAGGAATTGGGTTTGCGCGGCATCAGTTATTGGAAGCTGGGGCTTCCATTTCCTCAAAACTGGCTGTTAATAGACGAAAACTTTATTGTCATAAAAAGATAAAAAAACTCAAAAAAAATACGGCGCGCCCATTATTAGCGCGCCGTATTAAAATAATTTAAGAAATGATGTCTTTTAACTAGATATCATTTCAGTTTTCATTCTTGTTCTGATTCTTGTTCTGGTTTCTGTTTTGGTTCTTGTTCTGGTTTTTGTTCTGATTCTTGTTTTGGTTTCTGTTTTGATTGCATCTTTGATTTTTATCAGGCATGATAACTTCTCCTTTTGGTTTTTTCGCGCGGATTTTTCCTCGCGAAGCTATTGTTTGCAAAAAACCGTATTATAAACCTAGCAATATTAACCAAGAAATTTTAATTAATTTTTAATCTAATTTATATATTTTTCTAATATTTAATATGATATACTGTAATTAATCTAACAGGGAGTTATTTTTATGAAAAAAGGCAGATGCTGTTTAGTATCATTAATTTTGGTGGTTGTTCTACTCGGCGGAACGGTCGCCGCGGGGTATTTTGGCGGAAATTATTTGATGAAAAAGTATATAGGCGACGAGGGCGAATGGATTCAGCTAGGCATTAATAATTGGGATGAGTTGTTTGAATTTTTGTCAGGAGCGAAAAGCCTGTTCGCAGAGTCGCCAGATATTGACGACGCCGACAAGCCCAGCGAACAAAACTTATCTTCAGCCAAAAGCGAGCTAGAAAGCTCTATAATAGGTTATGACTCCGAAACACAGCTATTTGATATTGAGAACATAGTGTTTAGGGAACCGTTAAGGCTCACGGGCGGGCAATTGGCGGCGTTGATCCAAGAGGGGCTTTCTTTGCAAGAAGGCAACGAAATGGAATTTAGGGTAGCCCAAGTTAAGCTTGAGGTTAAGCCCGAAGACAAGAGCTATTGTATTATAACTTGCACTATGGTAATTGACAAAGAGGATGTTGAAGAGCCTATCCAAGAAAGTATGGGTTTTTTGGGCGGCTTGCTTGTCGGCGGGATGTCGGATATTTATATTACCAGCGTCAACAAATTTGTCATTGACCCCGATAACCCGGGTAAAATGATTGTTGACGATAGTTATGAGGATAGCGATTTGTATTTGGGCGATGGAAGCGGATCCGAAGTCAATGAGCAGCTTATAGGCTTGATGGTCTCTATGTTCGGGGCGAGCAGCAAAGAAGAGCTTAACGCCAATTTCGTTTTGGCGATATCAGAATCGGTTAATAAAATAGGTCAAGTATCGTTTGATAACGACCTAGGCGTAAGCTATTTGGTGTTTGACAATCCTTATAACAATGATTTTATTTATCAGCTTCTAGATATTGCCGAGCTTGATATTAGCCAGTATGAAGAATTAGTAACCGACGATGTAGGGGCGCTAACCCAAATTAAGAATGACATAAATCAACTTTTGGGCGTATTGGCGTCCACGCAATTGGACGAAGAAACCGAGCCCAACTTATTCGAAGTCGAACTCGCGGTAGATAATGTGGAGACTGAATTTGATAACTTTGACACAGCTTACCAAAGTGATCCTAGCTCCGCGGATTTGACAAGCTTAATAAACGCAGTTGACGCTTTAAAGGCGTTGTTCGAATAATATATTTTTCAACAAGCGCTATTCAATCACTGACAAAAGCCGCCAAAAATGGCGGTTTTTGTCATTTAACAAACAAAAAACAAAAAAGCCGTTTTATATAATAGCGACGCTTATTAACCTATCGTTAATTTATCGCGTTATATTTTGCCAAAAAAAGATAAAGCCCAAAAGGTGCTAAACCGTCCGCCTTGGCTCATAAAATATAAACTACCCTTATTTATGGGGAAATAAGGATGGATAAATGAAAAAGTCAAATTATATAATCAAAAGAATAGCGCTTTTGCTGGCAGTCTTGCTGGCGTTTTTGGTATCTTCTTGCCGAACGGAACTTCAAAAAGTTTCCAAAGACCTAACGACATATACGATTGCGGCAAAGTATGACGAATTCAACCATACAATCTCAGCGCGCCAAAAAATAAAATATGTAAACAATTATGATGTCCCTTTTAAAGAGCTAAAATTGCATCTTTACCCAAACGCGTTTAGAGAGGGCGCCAAAATCAAGCCCGTGTCCGAAAGCGCGGAATCCAAAGCGTATCCCCAAGGGATGTCTTACGGCGATATAATAATAAACGAAGTTTATGTTGCGGGCAAAAAAGCCGAGTTTAACATAGGCGGCGAAGACCGCAATATTATGACCGTCAAATTTCCTATGGATTTATACCCTGGCGCTAGCTTTACCATAGAGTTTGATTTTTTGCTTCGGCTTGCACATACGCCGCATAGGCTGGGCTATACGAACAAGTGCGTTAATTTGGGCAATTGGTTTCCCATAGCTTGCGTTTATGAGGACGGCGGCTTCGCTACTTACGCCTATTATCCTAATGGCGACCCGTTTTATTCCGAGATTGCCAATTATTACATAGAATTGACTCTTAGCAGCGACTTTTTTGTGGCGGCGACGGGAAGAAACACGGGCACGCGGCTTCAGGGCAAAACCAAGACTTTAAACTTTGAGGCGCTGGCGGTCAGGGATTTTGCTTTTGTTTTGAGCAAGGAGTTTTCGTCTATTAGCTCAAGCGCGGGCAATATAATGGTCACATATTTTTATTACGACGACCCAGAGCCCGAACTCTATCTTAAGGCGGCAATAGACGCCGTTAATACATTTTCTAGGCTTTTTGGGCAATACCCTTATCCGCATCTTAATGTTGTCAAAACGCCCTTTATCTACGGCGGAATGGAATATCCCTGTCTTATTTATGTCTCGGACAGCGTTACCGACCAAGACAGCTATATAGAAGTCATAGCTCACGAGGTGGCGCACCAATGGTGGTATGGCGTTGTGGGCAACGACCAAGTAAAAAATGGCTGGTTGGATGAAGGCTTGACAGAGTATAGCACATCGCTGTTTTTTGAAAAAAACCCGTCATATAACCAAAAAATGTCAAACAGGATAATGCAAGCTTTGCAGTCTTATCTTGTTTATGTTGAGATGTGCAAGAATGTATATGGCGAGGTTGACACGAGCATGAACAGACCCAGTTACGCCTATAAGACCGAATATGAATATGTTTATATGACCTATGTCAAGGGCGAACTGATGTTTTATAATATACGGAACATTATCGGCGATAAAGTGTTTTTTGAGTCGTTAAAAAGATATTACGAGCGCAACAAATACAAAATCGCGACGCCCAAAGATTTGATAGGCGCGTTTGAGGAAACCAGCAAAAAAGACCTAGAAGGCATTTTTGACGCGTGGCTGGACGGAAAAGTCTATCTGGGCGATTGGTAAAAGCGGTATTATATAATACTTGCGGTCAAAAATTATTATAACGCGTTAAGATATATCGACAAAGACCAAATTTTTTTTGCGTTAGTAGGCGTTATAATATATCGCGCTTGACTAAAAAAGTAGGAGAAGCGCAAAAAGCAAAATAATATGACCGAGATAACAGCCATAGAAACCGCCAATATCCAAGACTTTGTCAACAAGACTATTACAATCAGCGGCAAGCAATCGTCGCTATTTGTCAAAGATATTATAATAGACGATAATCCTATAAACCGATTTTATGAGTCCATATGCCAAAACATCGGGCAAAATTTAAGGATATTGTTTATAACTAGCCCAGAATTTAAATCAATTGCCCAAAATCTTATAGATTATTTTGAGGCAAGGGGCTTTGCGGGCGAGTTATCTTTAATCCAAGAAAAAAGAATTGAGCTAAAAACCGCTCAAAAAATCGCGTTCTCAATCCAAGACGATACCAGAGTTATTATAGCGGTAGGCGGTGGCAGCGTTATGGAAACCGCCAAGATGGCAAGCTCATTACGCGGCTTGCCGCTTGCGCTGTATTACGCCACGCCCGAATGCGACGGGGCATTGACTGGTTATTCTCAAGCGTATGATAATGGCGCAAAGGAGTTGTTTGACTCTTCTTGCGCTTTTGTCATATGCGTAGATATGTTATTAATCGGCGAATGTTCCCAAAATTATATAGGCGCTGGTCTAGGTTCGCTCGCCTCAAAATACCTGGCTTTGTTTGATTGGTATTTTGGGCATATATTCAGTTTGCGAAAATTTGATTATCAGATTTATGAGACTGCGCTTAGCGTCCTAGACAATTTTTTAAAATTTTCGCCCGAGTTGTTAAAAAAAGGAAAAAAAGCGTATCTTGAACTAATACAAACCCAACTCAAAATATCAGCGTTAACACAGCTAAGCCAATGCCCCGCGTTATTGGGCGGCGGGCATATAGGCGCGATTAATGTTCTGGAGATGTTTTTTCATAAAGAAAACAGACCTTTGCGCCTTGAGGGCGAGAATTTGTTTTTGTGTTCCAAAATAACTCTTCGGGCATATAAACTCTGGCTTAGCAAATTAAAATCAGGATATTTTATTTGTCCGCCCGATAATACTTCGCGCCTTGAAAAATTTACAGATTATCTGGGCGTTAGCGAGCTTGCCGCGCTTGGCAAAATTTTGGTTCTAGACGACTATGAGCAATGGGAAATAATGCAATATAAATGGATTGAATACAATCAAGATTTGGTAAATAAGATAACGAGATTTTCTGATTGTTTTGAAAAATATGAACGAGCCTTTAAGCGCGTATATGACGACGCGGGATTTTGGACTACCAAATATTTGACAGATACCGACATAATGCTTATGATTGGATTAGCGCCCGACACGCTAAAAAGTTTTTGCTTGATATCGTTTGTCAAGCTAACAGGGCAGTTGGACAAGTATTTGGAAGGAGTCTAAAAAATTTTTTATGCTCAAAAGACTAAAAAACGCCGAGCTGTTTTTGCTGGATATGGACGGGACTATATATTTGGGGAATCAAGCCATAGACGGCGCGGCGCAAGCCATAAACAAGCTAAAAAGCCTTGACAAAAAGATATGCTATCTTACCAACAACAGCTCAAAAAGCGCGCGACAATATCTTGATAAGCTTCGCGGTTTGGGGTTTGACGCTAAGATAGACGAGATCGTAACCAGCGGGATTGTAGCGGCGGATTACATATCAAGATTTTTTAAGGGTCAATCAGTTTATCTATTTGGAACAGATGAGTTAAAGCGCGAATTTAAGTCGTATGGGATAAAACTTACCCAAGATAATCCCGATATTGTTGTGATAGGATTTCATACCAAATTGACTTATGATGAGTTGGATTTGGCTTGCGGATATATAAGACAGGGCAAGCTGTTTTTCGCCACGCATCCCGACAAAAACTGCCCGACTGACAATGGTTTTATGCCCGATGTGGGGTCTTTTTTGAGCCTAATATACACAAGCGCTAACAGAAAACCGTCAAAAATTTTTGGCAAGCCTTATAAATATATGGTCAATTATCTAAAAAGTAAGTTTTTGACTAAGGCGCAAAATATCGCTATGGTCGGCGACCGTCTAAGCACGGATATCAAATTCGCGAATAAATTTGGTATGATAAGCGTCTTAGCGTTAAGCGGCGAAACAGACCAAAGGATGCTACAAGATTCAAAGATTAAGCCCGATTTGGTTTTTGAATCTATAAAAGATTTGGCGGATATTTTTTGATTAGTTTTTTAACATAATCAGGCAACGCTATTAGGATTGACAGCGCGTCGCAATCTAAATTATAATAAATTACCGATTAATTTTTTGATTTTAAAAAGCATTATATAAGATAGCTCTTATTGTTTGTTGATTTTTTGATATAAAACCAAAAAAATATGCGCGCCCGTAGTTCAGCTGGATAGAACGCTTGTTTCCGATGCAAGAGGTCAGGGGTTCAAATCCCTTCGGGCGTACCATTATTATAAAAAAACGGAAGATCAAATCTGCCGTTTTTTTGTTTATTCTCTCTAGCGAGCGAGGCAAAATTCAAAAAAGGTCTTATTATTGACGCTAATTTTTTTAATTCAAAATTATACGAATTTTGATATAAGTGTCTTTTATAATGCTCATAAAAAACAGTGATATACAATAAACTTGTAATGAAACACAAGGATGTTTTTTTATGATAATCTTCCTTACAAAGAAAGATTATTAATTAATTTTGATTTTTAAACAATTTGCGAGAAACCAAAACATATGTTCTAATCGAGGTGTTTTGAAAAATTTACTTGACAACTATATACATCAAAGCCCTTATATACAAGGCTATAAAATGTACTTTGAAAGTTGTTTTTACTTTAAAATACTAAAAAATATAACAATTTTTAATCATAAAAGGAGATGGTAGAATTTATGAGAATGGGCAAGAAAATGAGAATAATTTCAATTCTCATGTCAATCACAGTAATAGCTGCGACGCTAGGATTCGCGACATTCGCGTTAACACAAAACAACTCGGCTTTGGATTACGACGGCACTTTGATAATCAGCGGTAACGCCGATGTTGATGTGAAAATTGAATTTGTTGAGTGCACCGGGGGGACAGAGATTGTACAATTTTCAATAACAGCCGATGAAAAAGGAATTATAGAAAAACAGGGCGATACGATAGTAAAATCGGTAGTTGATGTTCAAGATTTGACCAACTATAGCATTTTTACTAAGCCTGTGTTAAATCCTGTCAACGATTATAAGTTTGTAATCACTATTTCCAACCCCAATGTCGCGGCAGGCGGAACAGCTTATGCCGACGCTTATGTAGAGGCTGTTAGTTTTGCTTCTAGCCAAGCTTTTAAAGATTATTATACAATTATGAACCCTAATGTAAATGATGATCTATTAAAAGCAGGCGAAAGCTTAACATACATTGTTTTACTCGACAATAAGCCCCAAGCAGATCTTGATTATAACAACGCTGAATTTACATATAGTCTTAATATTGTAGCCAAAAAGCTTGAGGCGTAAACACTAAAGAGTCTAAGACATTATTCTAAAATCACACCAAGCCAAATCTTTATGTGAGATTAACAGCCGAATAATCTTTGGGTTATTCGGCTGTTTTGGTAAACCGCTATGATTAAAGAAGAATTGGACAAAAAGCGCAATCTATTCTTCACGCCTTTGATAATAATCGTTTGTTTGGTTATATTAGGCTTATTGAGTTTTACAAGCTATGCCCTAATAACCCAGGGCAATTTTGGCGCGCTTTTTGGCGGGAAGGGCACGATTTCGGATAGACCCGTCCCCCCGTCCAATAGGGAAACTATTATCATCACTAAGCACAATAAGGACGATGTGGTTATCCAATCGGGCTATAATTATGTGTTTCAAGGCGAAGAAAAGTGGGGGACCGAAAAACATCCTATTGACTTGAACAGTATTAATTTGATAAAGGGCGCGCAAGACGAGCCTTTGGACGCCTATATAGACGGAGGGAATAATTATTTTAAATACAACCTTATTTCACAAGAAGCGTCGAGCGGATTGTTGGGCGTTTTTTCAGGGGCGATAGTTGATTTTAACATTTATAAAGGAAACGGGGGCAACCATCCAAAAGCCGCGGTATTCGCCTCGGTTTTGACAAGCCAGGGCGTTATATATAATTGTTCTAATTTTCTTGATGTTTCTTCGTATGGCAAAGACGAGTTTTCTGCGGGATTTGTGGAAAATTTGGAAGGGACGATAATAAAAAGCGTCAATTACGGAGACATTACGGCAAACGGTTACGCCAGCGGTTTTGCTAATATCGTAAAAGGCAAAATTTACAATTGCAAAAATTCCGGGAAAATAGAATCCAAAGACTCAAAAGCCGCCGGCATAGCGAATGAAGTTTTGGGCACAATCAAAAACGCCCAAAATTTAGGCAAAATAGATGCCAACAATGGCGCCGCCGGAATCGCTATAAAAGTTATAGGCGGCGAGCTTGCTGATTGTGTCAATGGCTCATCCCAGATTAATGTCCAAATCTATGCCTCCAGCGCTCAATCAGTAGGCATAGTCTATAAGGTAGAAAGCGTTGAGATTGACGGTAAAACTCAAAAAGGAATTATTTCAAAATGTGTCAATTACGCCGATATTGACGGGCACGAGGCGTTTGGCATAGCTTATAGAGTCCAAGGCGATGTGACTGATTCAAAAAATTACGGTTTAATTACCAGTTACAAATCTTGCGCGGGGATTGCCGATTATATAGAAGGCAATTTAAATAATACCCAGAATCACGGCGCTATTACGGGCGACAACGAAAAGGCTTCGGGACTTGTCCATAAGATTAAAGGCAATATTATAGGTTGTCAGAATAATGGCGATGTAAAGACCGCGAGCGGTCACGCGAGCGGAATCGCTTTTGAGTTTAACGGTTATATTATTAACTCCAAAAATCTTGGGCAAGTTCGCAAGACCTCTTGGGATATTAACAAATACGCCGCGGGATTAGTTTCGGTGGGTTATGGGCAGATTATAAATTGCCAAAATCAAGGGCAAATTATTATAGACAATCTCGCCAGTTATGTAGGGGGCATCGCCGCGATTATGAGCGGCCAGATTATTAATACCCAAAGCAGCGGCAAGATTATTCAAAATAATATGTATCAGCCAATCACGGTGGGCGGAATAGCGGCTGTATTAAACAACGAAAATTCGCCGTTGATAGAAGACTGCGTATTTTCGGGCGGATTTGATATCAAGTCCATTCAAGCCCGCAAGCACTATATAGCTTATGAGTATACGACGGGAACGATAAAAAATTGCGTAGGAATGGGAGAAGAATTTAATTTATAAAACCTTGATATAAAAAAAATAAAAACCGCATTTTTGGATGCGGTTTTTTTAATTATTACGGCAGTTCATTCCTCGCCTCGCGCAGTTAAAGTCTGCCACCCTGCCTCTGTCTTGGTCTCGGTCTCTGTCTCGATGGCAAAACGAATCGCCGCTTAGCGTAAACAATATTAACATAATCAAAATTAAGTCATTTATATTACAAAATCTATCGTCATCGTCAAAATCATCGTCAAAATGGTCGCGATCGCGGTCTCGATCTCTATCGCAACACGCGTTTTGATTGGCTAAAAATATTATCATGAGCAACAAGATAAAGATATCTTTCGAGTCGGTCATATAAAATCCTCTTTTTTTAATGATATTTTTTATATTATGTCTTTTTTAGACAAAATAAGTGTCGTAGTATTTGATAGCGCCCGATAATTTTGAGTATATAATATGTATATAAACACATATAAAACAATATGCATTAAAATTTTTTAAAAGCGCGGGGCTTAATATGCTGATAGACAAGCGCCTACAAAATCATATTATCAACTTTATGCCGCCCGAAAATGTTATAGAAGGGCTGGCTGATTTTTTCAGCGTGTTTGCGGATATAACAAGGATAAAGATGATTTCGGTGCTTGCCATAGCCGAAATGTGCGTAAGCGATTTGTCCTCGCTTTTGAAGATAAACCAGACCACAATCTCGCATCAGTTAAGAAATTTGCGAAAAAGCGGCATTGTCAGAAGCCGCCGTCAAGGCAGGGTGGTGTTTTATAGCCTTGCTAGCGACTGCGTAAATGAGGTTATGCTAAGCGGAGTAGAGCATTTGGGATATTAATAAATGTAAATTGCGGCGTAAGGTATTGCGCAAATGGTAAAGATATGGCGCAAAGCGTAAAAATTGAAAAATATAGATATTAAATTTTATCTTTAGCCTCAAAATTCATTGGGCTATTTTTTATCTTGGGTTGTCAAGATTTGAGATGTTTTGTATAATTAATTACTGTGAAAAATTTGGAACAAAAACTAAAACTTCTTCCGGAAAAGCCCGGAGTTTATATAATGTATGACTCTGATATGCAGATCTTGTATATCGGCAAAGCTAAGGTTTTGAAAAATAGAGTCAGGCAATATTTTCATCAAAGCGGCAATCAGACAGAAAAAGTTATGAATATGGTCGCTAAGATTGCCGACTTCTCTTATATTATCGCCTCAAGCGAGTTGGACGCTTTGGCTTTGGAAGCTAATTTAATCAAAAAGCACAAACCGCCTTATAATATTTTATTAAAGGACGACAAGTCCCGACCTTATATACGGATAGACACACGGCAAAAATATCCCTCATTAGAAATTACCCGAAGACTAAAACCAGACGGGGCAAAATATTTTGGACCGTATTTTGGCGTGGCTATTCGCGAGATGGTAGAGCTTATAAGCGGCGCGTATTTGGTAAGAGCTTGCAATTACAAACGGTTTAACCGCAGTCACAGGGAATGCCTAAATTATCATATCGGGCTTTGTAGCGCGCCTTGTGTCGGGCGCGTAAGCCCCGAGGAATACCGCCGTCAAATAGACAAAGTAATAGCCTTTTTGTCGGGCAAGGACAATCATATGGAAGAGATTTTGCGGGATAGAATGACTCAGGCGGCAAACGAGCAAAAGTTTGAGGCGGCGATATCGTATCGGGACAAGCTAGAAATGCTTGAGAGAATGAAACAGCGCATTATTACATCTTTGCCCAAAACAACCAATTTGGATATTTTCGGGTTTGCTTCCAATCCGTCTTTGAGCGTAATAAGCGCGTTAATAGTAAGAGCGGGCAAGATGTCGGGCGCGGAAAATTTTCCCGTTATTGATGTGACTTTGAGCCCTAATGAGATGCTTTCGTCGTTTTTGGTGCAATATTACAACGGCACAAGAAACCCCGCCGAAGAGATAATCGTGCCTTGTTTGCCCGACGACCACGAGGGGCTAAAAGAATGGATTTTTTCCAAGCACAAAAAGACCGTTCAGTTTTTGGCGCCAAAACAGGGCGTTAGAAAACAGCTATTGGATAACGCTTTTATTAACGCCGATGATTATTTGAAAAATTACGCCGGACGCGAAAAAATCAAGCGGGATATGGCTAAGGGAGCGGTTGATAATTTGCAGCAAATCTTAGGTCTTAAGCGCAAGCCGCATATAATGGAATGCTATGATGTCAGCAACATAAGCGGAACGGACAAAGTCGCATCTATGGTAGTGTTTGTAGGGGGCGAGCCCGACAAATCCAGATATAGACGCTTTAGGATAAAGACCGTGGAAGGCGCGGACGACTACAAATCCATCCACGAAGTTATAACAAGGCGCCTAGAAAGACTCAAAAACAACGATGAAAGGTTTGGCGCTATGCCCGATTTGATAGTCATTGACGGGGGCAAAGGACAACTATCAGTCGCAAACGACGCTATGAAAAGGGCGGGATTTGATATTGAGTTAATCGGGCTTGCCGAAAAAGAAGAAGATATTTATTTGGTAGGGCGTTCAGAGCCGGTTAAGTTAGATAAAAGCAGCTGGGAGCTAAAGCTGCTTCAAAGAATAAGGGACGAAGCGCATAGGTTCGCGCTCGGCTACCATAAGAGTTTAAGGGAAAAACATATAGTGAGCGAGCTTGTCAATATACAAGGAATAGGCAAAAAGCTGGCGCAAAACCTATATAAGAGTTTTTTGAGTATCGAGAACATAAAAAAAGCCGATATACAAAGCCTAAAACAAGTAAAAGGAATTTCGGATTCCACAGCCAAGAAAATCTATGACTATTTTCATGGCTAAGAAAATCAGTATATGGTATAATTAGCAATGGTATGTTAAAAATTAGATATCCTGTAGTAGCGTCAGACTTTGATGGAACACTTTTAAGAAGCGATGACACAATCAGCCAATACACTCAAGATGTAATCAAAGAATTTATCTCATTGGGTGGCTTGTTTTTGGTAGCGACGGGACGGATGCATTGCGCCATAGTAAACCGCCTAGAAGACGCGGGACTGGGCGATCTGGATACTCCTGTTATAAGCTATCAAGGCGCTTTGGTCAAAACCTCTATATCCGATAAAATTTTGTTTGATAATTCTTTGGATCTAGATGTTATTACTGATGTGATTAGCGAGGCGAGAGCGCGCGATATTTATATCCACGGATATTTAGACGATATATTGTATGTCGAAAAAGAGATGCCTTGGACTAGAGCGTATGTCGATTTTTTGCGTATTGATTTTGAGCTGGTTGGGGATTTGTTAGAATTTTTGACTCAAAAAATAAAGGACGGCAAACATTCTTGCCACAAGCTTTTGATGATGTTGGAAGCCGACCAATTAGAAAGCCAGATGCGTCACTTTTTGGACAAGTTTGGCGGCGGAATTGATTATAACGACCCCTCGCATAAGTTTAAGTCCCCGCCCCGCGCGATATTTAACACCTCAAGCGAACATCTTTTGGAATGCGTTTCACTCAACGCGGGCAAGGACAAGGCGATAGAGCAAGTCATAAAATCCAAAGGCTATACGATGAAAGATGTTTTGGCGGTAGGCGACAGCCTTAATGATTTTACAATGGTAAGACGGGCGGGCATGGGCGTTGCCGTGCAAAACGCCGATCCCAGAGTCAAAACCGTGGCGAAACACATCACGACCTCAAACGATAATGACGGCGTCGCGCGCGCGATTGAGACATTGATATTAAACGAGGCATAGGCGATGAAATATCAAAGAATAATAGAAAGAGTCAAAACAACCGAGTTTGCCAAGATTTTGGATTTGGAAATAATCTCTCTGGGCAAAGAACACATAACTTTGAGCACGATTAATATCAACCGTCCGGGCATTCAGCTTACGGGTTATTATACGCATTTTGGCGCGGACAGGATTCAGATAATGGGCGAGATGGAATTTGCCTATCTAAAAAGCTTGACGGACGAGCAACGCTATCAAAGTTTGGACAAATATTTTTCATATCCTTTGCCCTGTCTTATAATAAGCACCAATCTAGAGCCTATGAGCGAAATGGTGGAGCTTGCCCAAAAACACCAGATACCGCTGTTAAGATCCGCCCAGCGCACGACATTTATATTTAACGACCTTGTCGCTTATCTTAACGAATTACTAGCGCCCACTATCACAATGCACGGCGTTTTGATGGACATGTATGGCGTCGGCGTATTGATTACCGGCAATAGCGGCATAGGAAAATCCGAAAACGCTTTGGAGCTTATCCAAAGAGGGCACAGGCTTGTGGCTGACGACGCCGTTATAATAAAGCGCGTGCATGATAGGCTGATAGGCAGCGCGCCCGAAAACATAAGATACCTAATGGAAGTAAGAGGCATAGGCATAATTGATGTGCGCAATATGTATGGCGTGGGCGCTGTCAAGCTTACCAAAGTAATAGACATGGTCTTAGAGCTTGAACGATGGGACGATAATAAAGAATACGATAGATTAGGGATAACCCAAAACATAGAGATATTGGGTCATCATCTTCCCAAAATTTTGGTGCCTGTGCGACCTGGGCGCAACCTTGCTGTGATATTGGAAGTCGCGGCAAGAGACCATCGCCTAAAGTCAATGGGCTTTTCGGCGCTTGACGAGCTTAACAACCGCCTTATGAAAGGCGATAACTAAAAAACACTCAAAATAACAATATTCGACAAACTTATCATTTTTGTTGGTCAACCATAATATTATTATATTATTATTAATATTTGGAGGCTGACCAATGTCCAATACTGTTACCGATGAAATCACCAAAGGCGATTCTACGCCTAGGGCTAGCTTTAAAACATCTTTTACAAACTTTTTATACGCCATTACCCAGGCCGCCTGCTTGAAAGTAATGGTATTAAGAATGATAACTTATATATCGCTGATAATCGGCGTTATTTTGTCCATTGTTACCAGCGCCGTTTTGGGTTCGGCTTTGGTTTTCTTTGAGGGGTTAATAACATATATTCTTATAGGAGTGGGCTTGTTCGCCCTTACCGAAATTATTAACAGAAGAACATCTAAATAGCGCTTTTTGGCTAGTAAAGTAAGCTTAAAAAAATTTATGCCGATTTTTAGGCGGCTAAATTTTAACATTGGGTAAAATTATGAAGAACAATTTGACATATAAAAAACCTAAGATAACTAAGATTGATTTTGAGCATAGATTAATAGAACAAGAATTTGACGGCTTTAGGATATTGCATTTGTCGGATTTGCATAATAAAGAATTTGGGCTAAATCAATCCATATTGATTGAAATATCCCAAGAAAGCAAACCCGACCTTATAGCGATAACGGGCGATATAATCAATGGACAAAAAATTGACAAGACCTTGCTATACATAAAAGAAGCCGTCAATGTCGCGCCTGTGTTTTTTGTGAGCGGCAATCACGAATATTACTCAAAACGTTATAATTTTATAAAAGACCAATTGGTTAACGCGGGCGCTAGGGTTTTGGATAACCGCTTAGAAGAAATAACCGTTAACAGCAAAATCTTGAGCGTGATAGGCATTAGGGATTTGGCGTTTTTCAAAAATAAAGAGGCGTTCAAAAACACCATTAACACCCTAAGCGGTCAAGCTAAGGGCTTTAGGATAATGCTAACGCACAAACCGCATTTAATTGACGCTTATCAAAACAGCGGCGCGGATTTGATTTTGAGCGGGCACGCGCACGGCGGTCAAGTAAGGCTGCCGCTTATAGGCGGGCTGTATGCGCCCGGTCAGGGCGTTTTTCCTCGTTATACTTCGGGGTTGTATCGGCTAAAAAACGGCGTGTCAATGATAGTCAATCGGGGTCTTGGCGACAGCAAATTCCCTTGGCGGATAAACAACCCGGCCCATTTGATTTTGATAACCTTAAAGCCCAAAAAAAATAATAAAAGCGGCTGATATTCAAGCCGCTTTTTGTCTTATAAAACTATATTTACTATCCGTCTGGGTATCACTATGACTTTTTTGGGCGTTTTGCCTTCTAGGTATTTGGCGATTTGCGGGTTTTGGAAGACGATTTGCTTAATTTGCTCTTGAGAAGCTTTTGAAGGCGTCACAACCGCGCCTCTTAGCTTTCCGTTTATCTGGACGGCGATTTCCACTTTGTCTTTTACTAATTTGGACTCGTCGTATTCGGGGAAACTTTGGCTAAATATTGAGGGTTTGTTGCCCAGCATCTCATACCATTCTTCGCATAAATGCGGCGCCAAAGGCGCTAACAGCTTGATTAAGGTAATAATCGCACCTTTAGCGAAGCCCTGGTCGGCTTCGGGCAAAGAATCGTATTTGTAAATGGCGTTAACAAGTTCCATAATCCGCGCCATCGCGGTATTAAACGAAAAAGATTGGTAATCCGCTCTTACTTCTTTTATAGTATTATGCGTTACAAAATCCAATTCTTTTTCGGCGTCGTTGTAGACTTTTGAGTCTGTTTCTGTTTGACAGTCTTTATATTTTTGGACTATGCGATCCACTCTTTCGCTAAAGCGCACCATAGCCCTTATGCCCTCGTCGCTCCAAGGTCCGCCGTCAATATAATTAAAGCCAAAAGCTAGATAAAGCCTAAAAATATCCGAACCATAAACTCTGATATAGTCATCGGGATTGATGGTGTTACCTCTGCTTTTGGACATACGGTATCCGTCAGGACCCAAAATCATTCCCTGATGCACCAATGACAAAAACGGCTCGTCAAAGTCTAGATAGCCCATATCCCTTAAGGCCTTGACGATAAACCTTGAATATAACAAATGCCCGACAGCGTGTTCAGAGCCGCCGATATATTTGTCCACGGGCATTATTTTGTTGGTAAATTCTTTATCAAAAGCAGCTTTGTCATTGCTTGCGTTAGGATAGCGCAAAAAATACCAAGAAGAGCACACAAAAGTGTCCAAAGTGTCAGGGTCTCTTTTGGCGTCTTTATTACAAGCAGGACATTTTACATTAATATACGCTTCGTGTCTTTTTAGCGGCGATTGCCCGTCGGGCGTAAAGTTAACATCGTAGGGTAGTTCCACAGGCAATTGGTCTTCGGGCACAGGGACGGCGCCGCAGTCTTGGCAATGTATGATAGGTATAGGGCAACCCCAAAATCTCTGTCTGCTTACCGACCAATCGCGCAAGCGATAATTGACTTTTTGCTCGCCTTTATTGATTTTCCTAAGATATTCTATTACTTTTAGTTGACCTTCTTCGCTTGTAAGCCCATCAAACATCCCGCTACCCGTCATAACGCCGTATTCTGTATAGGGCAATTCATCGGGTGAGCCGTCCGCGCTTTTAATGACGCGCGTTATAGGCAGGTTGTATTTTTGGGCGAAGACAAAATCTCTTTCGTCATGGGCGGGCACGCCCATGACGGCGCCCGTTCCGTAAGTATATAACACATAATCGGCGATAAAGACAGGCACTCGCTTATTATCCAGCGGGCTTATAGCGTAAGCGCCTGTAAACACGCCTGATTTTTCTTTGGCGGTGGAAAGCCTGTCTATCTCGCTGGTCATCAGAGCTTGTTTTTTATATTCTTGGACAACTTGTTTTTGTTCGGGCGTTGTAATAACATCCACCAAAGGATGCTCGGGCGCGAGCACTACAAAACTCAAGCCCGGCAAGGTGTCGGCGCGCGTGGTAAACACTCTAAAACTATGTCCGCTTTCGGTATCAAACTCTATCTCGCCGCCCACGCTCTTGCCTATCCAATTGGTCTGCATAATTTTGGTTTTTTCGGGCCAGTCCAATTTTTCAAGGTCGTTTAATAATTCCTCGGCGTAATTGGTTATCTTAAAGAACCATTGTGTCATATTGCGCCTTTCCACAATATTATGGCATCTTTCGCATTCGCCGTTTTGCACCTGTTCGTTGGCGATAACCGTATTGCAGGACGGGCACCAATTGACAGGTGCGTCTTTTTGGTAGGCAAGCTCGTGTTTGTATAATTGCAAAAACAGCCATTGCGTCCAACGGTAATAGGACGGATCCGAAGTTATGATTTCCGCCGACCAGTCTATCATAAGCCCCATTTCTTTGATTTGGCGTTCCATTGTCGCTATGTTTTGGTAAGTGCTGTCTTTGGGATGAATGCCTGTCTTGATAGCGTAATTTTCGGCGGGCAACCCAAAAGAGTCAAAACCCATTGGCTGAAAGACTTCGTATCCTTGCATTTTCTTAAACCGCGCGTAAGAATCCGAAAGCCCAAAATTCCACCAATGCCCTATATGCAAGTTGGCGCCCGAAGGATAAGAAAACATTTCAAGCACATAATGCTTGCGGTCAATATTTTTCGGGTCAAATTTGTGAAGGTCGTTATCTTCCCAATATTTTTGCCACTTATTTTCTATTTTTTTGTAATTCATACCTAAAAACTCCGTTTGTAGCGTAATTTTATCCTTTCGTAATTTCTAAAGAAGTTATATCGTAAGACACACAAAATACTTTTTGAGTAGTACTGACATCAAAGATGTTTTGAATAGTTTTGATCATTAAAGATTGAGCGTAACTTCCGTCGGCGTTTATGCCCATTACCGAATACCACGCTGTAAGCGAAGGGCCTGATTCGTATGCCGAACTTTTTGATATATGAACTTCCTTGACGGGCAATTTGTTTTCCCCTTCAATTATGTGTTCTTCAACAAACGGCAAAAACTCGTCTGTTATAGGGATATTTTTCAAATCCTCATGAACATTTATATCAATGGTATATGCCATTATTATGCCGCCTCGATCAACGGTGTCAGTCCAATTATAAATATTTCTAAAACTCGCGCTAAAACCTGGGACAAAAGAATCTCTGTCCAAAGACCGCGTCAAAAGAAATAATAACTCGTTGTCATATCCGCTTTTGATTTCTTTGGGTTTATAAGTTATTTTGGTTTGCTCGTCATCGCCAAACGCGTAACTCAAAGTTCGACTCTGATAATCAAAAGAATATTCTAGAGAAATCTCTGCCGAAGGCATATCAAAATTTTTGGTAACCTTTGTCGGTCCAAACAGCTTGCCTTTTTCCATGCTGAAAGCAACCGTGGAAGTCATTGTATCGGTCGCGCCAAGATTTTTTATGCCCGCAAGCCCTAACGCGCTTTCAAAACTATTATACTCGTCTTGCAGCTTATCTTGCATATCCTCTTTTGACAGATAGGTTATTTCTAACTGAGAGGTAAGCTGCCATGTGTTTTTTTGCGCGTCTAGTTGTTCTATAATATATTCCAACTCGCCGTCGGCGATCTCAATCCGCGGCTTGTCGTCCAAAGAATCGGTTATAATTTGGTCTTGTAAATTGGGGTATTGCTTGTCTTTATCCAGATAATAATAAAACGAAACATCATAAACAGATTTTTCTTTTATCCCTTGCCAAGGCTGGCTTAGGTTAATATAGGGCGCTGGCGCGGCGCACCCCCAAGAAAACAAAAATATCAAAAACAATGATAATATCGCGCGAATTTTTTTCATAAATATTCCTTTTTTTTGTAATATCAATTAATTATAACACGAAATCATTATTTATTAAAAGCTATACTAGCATAACTCTTAATTATTTTCAATAACAAAATAAGTTATAGTTGTTATTTTCTAATAATTTGATAAAATTAGATTATGGATACAAAAATATTCCCCAACTATATACGCGCGTATCAATACCTCGTCCAAATCTTAAAAACCCGCCCCAAAAAAAGGGGGTGTTTGGATACTCGCCATATAATTATAACGCCCGACAGATACACGCTTCAGCTTGAAAAAGAGCTGACAAAAGACCTTGACGAACAGGGGTTTTTTGATATCTCTGTAATGACTTTTGACAGGTTGTTATACAACGAGGGCGTATCTTCAAAATATCTTTCCAAATACGGCGGCGCGATGCTTATAAGAAAAATTATAGACCAAAACAACAGCGCCGATTCCCAAGAGAGTTTTTTGTGTTTTAATCGCGCGCTGTTAAAAGGCGATTTTCCCGCTAATATGCACAAAACCATAACGCAACTAAAAAGCTGTTTGGTATCGCCGCGATTGGCTGTGCAAACAGCCAAGCCGCACCTTAACAACAAACTCAATGACATAAGTTACATATACCAAAAATACGAGCAGTTTTTGGACGAACACAACTTGCAAGACGCGGGCTCAAAACTAAGCCTGCTCAAAAAACAAGTCCCGAATTCTAAATATATTCAAAACGCGTATTTTTATCTTTTTGGGTTTGACAGCCTGACTCCGCAAGCCATAGATCTATTACAGACTTTGGACCAATATTCCAAAGGCGTCATTTTGACCGTAATTAACGATGGGCTGGACTTATATCCTTATATAGAAACAAACGCCAAAGAGCCTGATATAAGCGATTTGACCGATTTTGAAAAACATCTATACCAAAACTTGACCAAAAGAAATATTATTCAGTATCTTGAACAGGCGCCAATCAATATATTTTGCGCCAATCAGTCCGCGTCAATGATAAGGCAAGCTTGCCGAATAATCGCCAAGCATATCAAAGACGGCGGAAAGTACTATGAGATAGCCATTGTGGGCGATATGAGCGAAAAAGATCTCGCGATATTGGACGAGGCGGGCATAAGCTACAATTACGACCACAAAGTTTTACTTGTAGCTCATCCTTTTGTCGCGTTTATAAAAGACTGTATTGACGCGGTCAGAACGCATTACAATAATGGAGCGGCCCATATCGCCAAAAACTACTTTAGCGGCATTTCTTATCAAGACGCCTGCGTCTTTGAAAATTATTGTCTTAAGTATAATATAACCCAGAATATTTTTGAGCCTTTTGAGCTGGGCGCCCAAACGCGCGAACACGACATCGCGGAACGCGTTCGTCAAAAACTCGCTAATATTTTGGGGTCTTTTGAGCGCGACCTTAAAAAAAGCGCAATCGTTGACGACTACGCACAAGCCGTCAAAAAACTTATAAATCACAACGATTTGGAAAAAAGGTTGCGCGAGTATAATACCCATTTTACTACCGATGATTTCGCGCCGTATGCCGAGCAATGCTGGGACAAGTTCGCGGCAGTTTTGGACGAACTCAAAATTTTGTCCCAATATAATATGGATATAGAAAACTTCAGAGCGGTATTTTTCGCGGGGCTAGAAGCCGTTGAGATTTCGGTAATACCGCCCATAATTGACGCTGTCAGCATTACGGATATTGAGGGCATAAGGTGCGGCAAATACAAAAAGATAATTTATCTTAACTGCATAGATGGAAGCTTTCCGCCTTTGGAAAAAGATTTGGGGCTTTTGTCCGATGACGATTTGGATTCTTTGTTTGAGTATGATATAAAAATAGAGCCTAAGATAAAACAAATCAACAAAAGGCGCAAATTTAATCTTATCCAATCGTTTTATCACGGCGAGCGACTTTATTTCTTACACTCAAAACACCAAAACGGTCAAGAGTGCGCCGAAGCCAATCTTTTGAGTATTGTCAAAAAATTATTTCCTAACCACAATGAATACAGCGAAGACAGCTATAATACATTGCTGTGTCTGCCCAGCGTTTCCCAAAACGATATTTCAAGAATAGCGGGATATTTTTATAACCAGCCATCCGCCAAAAAGCAAGTTTTGCGTCTTTATAAAAAAGCCTTGACCGAACGGCAAGATGTTTTGGGGCTAGGGCTTTCGTCGGCGGCAAGAGCGCTAAAGATAGACTTTGGCACCCAGCCAAAAAAGAAGGCAATCCAAGTTATTTTGGGCGACACTTTTTACGCGACCCATCTTGAAAATTATTTTTGCTGTCCTTATATATATTTGATGCGCCATATTTTGAGATTGGCAAGGCGACCAATCGGCGATATTAATTCATTGGATATAGGCAATATTTTGCACGAGATTTTGGAAAAATTCGCGGCGTATGACCCTAAAACCATAGAAGAATGCGACCAAATAACCATAAAGATAACAGACCAAATAATCAGCGAAAACATCAAACTCCAAAAAAACCCGCATTTTTCGCGGCTATTAAAAAAAGAGGCTATTAACACGACTCGGGCTGTTTTTGAGCAAAACCAAAACTCTGATTTTAAGACGCTTTATACCGAAAAGAAATTTGGAAAAGGCGAGGAAATGCCGCCCTTGGTTATACAAACCGATACAATGACCGCTTATATAGGCGGCAAGGTTGACCGAATAGACCAATACGAAGATTATATCAAAATCATCGACTACAAAAGCGGCAAAATCAAGTCCGCGCCCAAGGATATTTACGCGGGCATTAATCTTCAGTTAATGCTGTATATGAAAGCGTGCAGTCAAGCGCTTAGAAAGAAGCCCTTCGCGTCTTTGTATTTTCCGATTAATAATGATTTTATGAGCGAAAATAGTAATTCTAGGTATCGCAATATAGGGCTTGTAGCTACTGAGCCAAAAGCGTTATTGGCGGCGGACAAAACGCTGAACCAGACCCCAAAAAGCGAAGTCTTGCCGATAGCGGTCAAAACTATCACGCCCGATGGCGTTGTAGTGGCGTCTAGGCAAAATTGCGCGCTGGACTTTGAGGATTTTGAGAACATTTTGGAATATTCGGTTAATTTGACGAAAACCGCTATTGACGAGCTTGCTTCGGGGTATTTTGAGCCGCATCCCTATGAAGATGTTTGCGATTGGTGCGATTACAGGGGCATATGCTGCAAGCCATACCAAAACCAACGCGAATTTAAACAATTAAACATTACCAATCAAACAATAGCAAGCTTAGGACGAAAGGATTAACAAAAAGGCAGGGATAATATGGCATATCAATGGACGCCCGCTCAACAAAAAGTCATAAACTCGGAACATAATAAAATTTTGGTATCCGCCTCAAGCGGCAGCGGAAAGACTACTGTAATGATTGAGCGCATAGTCAATCTTATCAAAAATCATAAAGTCAGTGTGGATAATATTTTGGTTACCACTTTTACCAACGCCGCCGCCCAAGATATGAGAAACAAACTAATAGATAGACTTACCGACGCCTTGCAAGAGCGTCAGGACAAAAGCTTTATGTTAGAGCAGCTTCAAAACGCCGAAATAGCCCAAATTTGCACGCTTCATTCTTTTTGCGCCGACTTGATTAGAAAGTATTATTATGTCGCGGGCGTGGATTCGGCTTTTTCGGTCATACAAGACCTAGAAGCGTCATTAAAAAAATCCAAAGCGCTCAAAAAAGTGTTTGACCAGTATCTAGAGAGCGGGGACGAAGTTTTTTTGAGACTTTGCGATATTTTCACAAGAAAAAGAAGAATGGACCAATTGGCTAAACATATCAACCAAATATACACATTTTATCGCACTTTGCCCAAAAGCAAAAATTGGTTGCGTATTGAGCCGAGGCTAGACGCGGTTGACGAGTATATAAATGATTACAAAAAATTAGCGGACCAATACCATACTGTCCGAGCCAAAAAGATTATTGAATACGCCCAAAAAATAGGCTATGAACCGGCTATTGAGGCGGCAACTTGTATATTGGAAGGGTTGCCAAACGGTCAGTTTCCCTCAAGGCTACCCTCTCAAAGAAAGCCCAAGGATTGCGACACCTTTACTTCTGAATTTGTAGAGACAAGTAGCGAATTTTGCAAAACCGCCAAAAAATTTTATCAGAAGTTTTATGAGTCAATGCCCGAAGACGATAACTCTAGCCAAGAGCTTGTAAATAAGCTTTTGGAAGTAGTCGGCAAATTTGACAAAGCTTATACCGAACTCAAAAAAGAAGATTTTGAGCTTGATTTTGCTGATTTGGAGCATTACGCTTTTGATATTTTGAGCAATGAAGAAGTGTATAACGAGATAAAGCAAACATATCAATATGTTTTTGTGGACGAGTATCAAGACATCAATCCTATGCAAGAAGCCATAATCAACCTTTTTGCCGATTCTAAGCTGTTTTTTGTGGGCGATGTCAAGCAAAGCATTTATCGGTTTAGGCTGTGCGACCCCGATATATTTATCAAAAAATATCAAGATTTCAAAAGCGGCGCGGATTCCAACAATATTGCCATAGATTTGAACGATAACTTCAGGTCGGTCAAATCCATATTGGATTTTAATAATGAGATTTTTTCTAGGATTATGACCAAAGATTTGGGCGGCGTGGACTATCAAAACGATGCGAGGTTTTTTGACAATATTAGCGACTTAAACTCGCCCTATCCCGCCGTGAACATAGCGATAGCCCAAGTTCCCGATGAGGAAAAAATAGAGCCTGATACGATATATAGCGTCAAAAGTCATATCAATCAAATAATAATAACGGATTACAAGGCCGAAGCCGATATTATAATAAATGAAATATCCAAAATACTTCAAGACGGCAGAGTGTTAAAAGACGGGCTACCGCAGCCGCCCGAGTATAGCGATATTGTCATTTTGTTCAGGTCTTTAAAAAACAAATCCTTTGAGATAATCAAAGAAATATCCAAGGTCTATCCCGTTGTAAGCGGTCTAGAAACAGAGCTTTTAAGCCGTCCCGAGATTTTGATGCTTATTGACTATATAAAAGTCATTGACAACCCTTATCAAGACATAGCGCTAACGGGCGCGCTAAAAAGCGTCTTTGGTCAAACGGATGAAAACCAATTAATAAAAATAAGGGAACGCTATAAAAACGCCGAGTTTTTTTATCAGGCGGTGCTAGAATATAAAGAAAAAATCAATGACGACATATCCCAAAAACTAAATGCGTTTTTTGAGAATCTAGAAAAAGACAAGAAATACGCCGCCTGCCACAGCCTGCGCGAGCTTATTTTGCGTATTATAACCAAATATAGCTATGAAGAATATCTTTTGACCGCTTTTGAGCAAGCTGACTATGAGTATGTGGAATTGTTTTTGGATTTGGTTTTGCAATATAATACCATTTCGGAGTTTTTGGACTATATAGACAACGATGTAATCTCGCCCATTATAGAAATGCCCGCCAACGCTCAATCCAAAGCCATAAGGGTTATGACTATACACCAGTCCAAAGGGTTGGAATTTCCCATAGTGTTTGTGTGCGGTTTGGGCAATAGATTTAACCGCTCAAACGACGAAGTCTTGATAGACCAAAAAGTCAAGCTAGGTCTAAGAAACTATGATTTTGAAAACCGAGTAAAATCGGATTCCAAGACGCGAAGCGCTATAAGTTTATTCAATCAAAAAAAAGAGATGGAAGAGGAAATGCGCGTATTATATGTGGCGCTGACTAGGGCAAAATACCATCTTGTTTTGACGGGGGCGATAAACCAAAACTACAAACTAAGGGGGCTTGAGCCTTTTGAGATATTGCGTTCGACAAGATATATAGACTGGATTTTGGCTGTGCTAGCAAGGGACAAAACCAATCTTTTGTTTGGCGCGTCCAAATTTGAACAACTTAGCATAGCGCCTTGTTATAATCTAGAAATAATACCCATAGAAAGCATCCAAAATTATTTGGACTTTGAAAAACCCAAAGTATCGCTTAGCGATAAGAACTTAGAGCGACAAATACTAGAAAACCTCAATGTTTTTTATCAAGCCGACAGACTTAACCAAAAATACACGGTAACCGAGCTTAGCGCGTCTGAGGAAATCCCCCAAAGCGTGTTTATATACAAAGACCAAGAACTCTCTTTGGGCGGCATAGACCGAGGCAACGCCTATCACGCGCTTATGAAATATATTGATCTCAATTGCCAAAGCGTAGATGAAGTCAACGCCCAAATGCGAGAACTTAAAGAGCGAAACTTATTGTCCGAAGATTATATTAAGCTTATAAATCCCGAAAAAATATTAAAAGCGCTCAAATCCGACATTATTCTGACGGCCAAACAGAATACATTTTATAGGGAGCGAGAGTTTTTATTTTACGCCGACGCTTCCCAGCTAAATCTTCAAGGCTCGGGCAAGGTTTTGGTCCAAGGCGTCATAGATTTGCTTATATTTACAAATGAAGGGATAATTATAGCCGACTACAAAACCACAAAAGGCTCGGAGAAAGACTTGATTAGCCTGTATCAAAGTCAATTGGGCATTTACGCGAAAGCGGCCGAGAATATTTTGGGCGAAAAAGTTATCCAAAAAACGATATATTCTTTTGAAATGGACAAAGAGATATATCTTTAAGTATTTTTAAAAGTTTTTATTTGACAAAAGAAAATATATCATTAATAATAGTGTATAATATTGTATATCAATAGGTAATAATTATGGATTTGATAGACAAATTATATAAATGGTTGGAGAATTTCTTAGGCGCGAACGCTATTAATAAGTTATTTTTCATATTGGCGGATGCGCTTATACTCTTGTTTTGCCTTGCCATAATTTTGTATTTCGCGAGCAATTACGCTGTGGCTTACCGCGCCGCCGTTAAAGATGTTTTGCGCGCGATCAAAAAAGGCGCTAACGAAACGGCTATCAATTTGGAAATGAAAAAGATGCCCTATATCTCTAGGTCGTTATGGCATCGCTTCCGCAAAGAGCGCAAAGGCAAGCCAAGCGACTATCTCACAATCACCCAATGCCTGACTATCCCAAACAAAACATCTTGGATGTATTGTCTGGCGGCGATTTTGGTGTTGACGGGCGTAATGTTTGGCGCTTTTATGTATGGCTTTGAGCAAAGTCTAACAGCTACTAGGCTTGCGGGGGTTTTGATTGGTATTGGTTGTCTTTTGGCTGTTGTTTTGATTGTCATAGAAAAACTGTCTTATAACGCTACTTTATACGCGCACGAAAGGCTTGTTTGGGCGCTTAACAAAAAATCCAAAGAATTTATCATTCCCGCGGGCGTTAATGTGCCCGATGACAAAAGAATTATTGACGAGCCGTCTTATTTTTCCAGCGCTCATTCTTTGGATTATACCGCTGTTCCTAGAATTTCGGCGCCAAGAGGCGTGCCTAGACAATTTTTTAGCGCCCCCAAACCTATGGACGCCGAAACGCAAGCTTTGTTACTAAGAATAGACGCGGCTATAAAAGCGAGAGCGCCTTCGGCGACATTAAGACACCTAGCGTCCGCGTTACAAAGGATAAAATCAAAACCCGAAAACGAATGGCCCGAACATCAACAACGGCTTAACAAAGCCATGTCCATATTGCTAAAGGCGATTTCCGAGTCTTACAAATGACGATCGCCTTTTTTGCTTTGTTCTATTTCTATATCTGATTTTGTTTTGTCTTGTCCGCTTTTTTATATTTATAAAAAGCATTTTTCTTTGATACATTTTTTTATTGCCCTACAAAAATATTTTACCCTTTTGAGTACTTGGTCAACTCCAGCAGCCTGCCTTGATTAAACGCCTTTAGCACGACTTCGGCAGTAATCAGCGTGTTTTGCGGGATTATTATATTTCCGTTAAAGTCCGTAATCGCTTGCGTTGTGAGCCTACCCAGCAAAAATATATAATCGGCTAGAACTTTGGAAAATGAGCGCGCTTTTGTGTCGGTAATTTCTTTTTTTATATCGTTATTATCAATCTCAAATTCATTATCTTGTCTGGTTGCCAAAGGCAGCTCAAAATAATCGTTGGAATCATTTTGGTCGCGCGCGGCTGTATCTATTTGATTTTGGTCTATGCTTTTGGTTTTATTGATGTTTTCTTTATTGTCAAGATTATTCTTGGGCGGTGTCTGCTTTGTTATGGCGTCGTTAATTATTTCTATAACTTGCTCTATTGGCTCGTCTTGCGAAACATTTTGTGTTATTAGCTCTTGAGATTGAGATTTTTTATTTTCAAGACCCAAAGCATCGATAAAATCCTTCTGGCTTTTTTGCGATACTTCTTTCTCTTGAGAAACATTATCAGTATTTGAAGAATCCAAATTAGCTTTTAGATTTTGGTTATTATTTTCTTGGGGGATAGCTTTATTCTCATTGTTTTGGTTGGACTGTGTCGGCTTGGTTTCGGGTATTTGGCGGGGCGCAGGGCTTTTTTAGTCGAGGGCTTTTTGCGCGGGGTTAGTTTTTTTTTACATATAGCTTTTGCGTTATATCGGTAATCAAAAGACGGTTGCCTATTGATATAATATTGGCGGGATAAATCATCTCGCTTTCATTCATCAAAATATACGATACTTTAAAATTTTCCCAAAAAACATCTTTTAAGACGCCAAGCTTGACGCCTTCTTCGTTGTATATCTCAGCGCCCAAAAGATGATAGATATCGCGTTTGAGTGTATCGCTTTCCAAAATCGGTCCATTGCCCACAAGCGCGTCGGGACCCACGGCTTTTATGTCCGAGATTTTTATGACAAATTCTTTGCCTGTGGAAAACTTATCCGCAAGCACAAGCATTTGGACATAAGACATAGACGAATTAAAAATCGCGTTTTTGACATAATGTATTTTCCCGTTATGAATATTAATCAAGGGCTTGTTGATAATATTTCTTAAGCTTTTCATATTCGCTCCTTGCTAATTAGATAAAAATATAAATATAATGTAATTATAAATATAGTTTTTAGCCCATAATTTATAACCTTTTGTAGTTTAATATGTAAATTTGGCGATAAGTTTTTGTAATTTATATTAAGACAAATTTTAATAATTGACATAAAAGCAAAATACATTTATATTATAAAAAGGTATTGATGATATGATTTTGTTAGAAACACACTTACATAATTGTGAGACAAGTCCATGCGCTAGGCTAACAGCGCAAGAGATTCCCCCAATATATAAAGACTCGGGTTATCAAGCTTTGGCGGTGACCAATCATTTTTCGGCTTATGCCTTGAGTCTGCAAGATGGCGAAACGCTTCAAGATAAAGCAAAAAATTTTTTGCGTTATTCTAAGCTTTTAATAGACGAGACAAGAAAAGTTGGGCTCAAAGCTTTTTTGAGTATGGAAGTAACGCTTGCGCGTTATCAATGGCAAGACTATTTGGTTTTTGGCGATATAGAGCAAGCAATCCTTGAGCATCCCGCTCTATATTCATATACTCAGGCGCAATTATTTGACCTTGCCCAAAAATACGGCTGGGCTGTATTTCAAGCTCATCCTTTTAGACCGGGCTGCACTTTGGGATTACACAAATATATGCACGGAATAGAAGTTTATAACGGCATTCATAACTCCGAAGAAGTCTATCGCCGTTCGGTCAATTATTGCAAAAACAACAATCTTAAGATGATAGCGGGCGGAGATTTTCACGACATTGGGCATCAGGGTAAGGCGGGTATTTATATCCCCGACGATATAGATACGGAAAAACAATTAGCTGATTATCTTATCAACAATCAGCCCGAGTTGTTTATAACTAATAATTATTAAATTTTTTTCTTTATTTAATATATAAAAATACTAAAGAAGGAGGTCAAAAGGCTTAAAAAATCATTAAGCCTTAAAATGCTAGTTTTGTTTTTATATGTATTATTAATAATGGTTTCATTGATCGCTCTTATCATCCCCGGATACGCCTTAAGAAAAGCTAAGATGTTTTCTGACGGGGCTGTGAGCGCGTTTGTGTCTTTGCTTTTGTATGTTTGCCAGCCTATGATAACGCTTAGTTCGTTTTTGGAACAAGACGCCGCGCCCACTTCTAAGACGTCGATTTTTATGGGTTTGTCTTTTTTGTTTTCGCTTGCAGGGCATCTTGTTGTGTTTTTTGTGGCGAAATTAATATTTTTCAAATGGAAAAACAAAGAAAACGCGTCCGCCTATATATTTGCTACATTTTTAACAAACAGCGGTTTTTTGGGCATACCTTTTATAAAAATGTTGACAGACAAGCCGCAAGCGGTATTGTTTGCCGTTATATACAATGTTGTGTTTAATATGCTGATATGGACTTTGGGCATTTATCTTTTGACGGGCGACAAGTCGGCGATAAGCGTAAAAAAAGCTTTTATAAACCCCGCGATATTGCCCTTGTTTGTGGCCTTGCCGTTGTATTTTTTCCCGCCCATCAACATAATAAGCGGAACGCCCATAGCCAACGCCATAAGCCTTTTGGCTAATATATCCGCGCCTCTTTCTATGGTAGTGGTGGGGATCAGGCTTGCCGATATGGGCATAAAAGAAGCTTTCAAAGGTTGGGGCAATTATCTAAGCAGTTTTGTGGGGCTGGTTTTGGCGCCCGCCATTTTGCTAGCGGCGGCGGTATTATTAAAAAACATACCTTATTTTAACCAAAATGATTTGTTATTTTTGGCTGTGCCCGTAATTTTGATGTCTATGCCGACAGCCGCGTCGCTTGTGGCGTTTGCCGAAAAAACCAACCGCGCCCAAATCGAATCCACTCGTGTGTTTTTGACTTCCACAATATTATCGGCGCTGACAATCCCCTTAATAATCTTGGTTGTAGGGGCGGCGGGGTTAATCTAAACCTTAAGTATTTGTTTTGATAAAAAATAAATAATATTTTAATTTAGATGTTAATAAATTAGAAATATTAAGACTTTATTAAAATTTGATAATAATATTGTTTTGATATTTTGGTTGTGCTATACTTTTATTGTTAAGAAAATATTAGGAGATTGATATGGCGTTTTTCAAAAGTCAATTACTTAAGGTTATAGAATGGGCGGATAATACTCACGATACAATGGCGTATAAATACCCTATTCCCCCCAAAACCCAAATAATGATGGGTTCTCAACTGATTGTGCGGGAATCCCAAGTCGCTATCTTAGTTTCTAGCGGCAAGATAGCCGATGTTTTTGAGCCGGGCAGATACAAGCTCAATACAGGCAATATGCCCATATTGACCAAACTAAGATCTTGGAAATACGGCTTTAACTCGCCGTTTGTGTGCGATGTTTATTTCATTAACACCAAACAATTTATCAATCAAAAGTGGGGCACGGGCAGCCCTGTAATGATGCGCGATCAAGACTTTGGCGTTGTGCAATTTAGAGGCTATGGCATCTTTTCTTTTAAGGTGTCCGAGCCCGCCGTATTCTTGCGAGAGGTTTTGGGCACTAGCGCGCTATACAAAGTTGACGCGCTTATGGAGCAGTTAAAGCGCTCCATTGTAAGCGCCATCTCGGAAGCCGTCGCGGCGTCTAACATACCAGCTCTTGATTTGGCGATGAAATATACCGCGATAGGCGACAAGGCGGAAGAGATTGTCAAAGCTGACTTTAACAAGACGGGCATTTCTTTGGTCAATCTGGTTGTGGAAAACTTGTCTTTGACCGAAGAGAGCGCAAAAGCCTTAAACGAAAGAACAAGAATGAATATTTTGGGCAATCCTCAAGAATATACGCAGTATGCCGCGGCTGATTCTATGAAAACCATTGCCGAGAACGCCCACAAAGGCGGCGGTATGAACATGGCGGGCACCGCTATGCAAATGGGCGCCGGCTGGGCGATAGGCAGCACTTTTGGCTCGGCTATTTCGGGCTCGGGCGAAAAAGGCGCGCCGCCTATGGCAGCCGCGATGACAGCTCCCACGGTAGCGTGTTCCCAATGCGGAGCGACCATTAGCGCCAAATCCAAGTTTTGTTCCGAGTGCGGCGCGAAAACGCCATTTGTTGCCGCGGGCAAATTTTGCTCGGCTTGCGGCAAGCAAAATAAGCCCAAAGCGAGATTTTGCGCAGAGTGCGGAACAAAATTATAAAAGATGAAAAGATTTTTTAATCTTGCCGAAGAAATCAAAAAATCCAATAAAAATCCGACACACCAGCCTTCTCAAGAGAGGGTAGTCCAATATAAAGACCAGCCCCAAAAAAAGGTATACGATACCTATGGGGGCGAAGTCAAGTTGATTCAGGATGTCGAGCAGGACAAATGCCCTAATTGCGGGGCGTCTTTGGTATTTTCGCCAAAATCCCAAAAACTTTATTGCGATTATTGCAATAACGAGTTTGAGATTATATCCCAAAAAAGCGCCGAAATTGTTTTGGATTTTTCTCTTGACAAACACAAAAAATGGAACGAAGAAACAAGGGTAAGCCATTGCGATAGTTGCGGCGCCGAGTTTGTCTTTGACAAGGACGAGTTTGCCAAACTTTGTCCTTTTTGCGATTCGCCTAGCGTTACGCGCGTAGAGGATCTGGAGGGCATAAGACCCAACGCGGTCGTCCCCTTTAAACTAACCAAAGCCCAAGCCAAAGAGTGCTATCAAAAATGGATAAAGCGACGCGTCTTCGCGCCGTCGGCTTTTAGAAAAAATCATTCAATAGACCAATTTAGAGGCGTATATTCGCCAAGTTGGACATATGACGCCAAGACATTCTCAACTTATAATGGCGTTGTGGGCGATTATTATTATGTGACCGTGGGAACGGGTAAAAACCGCCATACCGTGCGCAGAACGCGATATAGAAACGTAAGCGGAAGGCACGAGGCTATATTTGACGATATTAATATTAATTCCAGCCGTCAAATAAGCGATAGGGATTTTGCCAAGCTAAAACCCTTTAACACCCAAGACAGCGTGGAGTATAAGCGTCAATATCTGGCAGGATACACGGCGGAACACTATAAAAAATCTCTCAATGAAGGCTGGGCGGAAGCCTTGAACGTCATCAATAACTCTATCAGGTCAAGCATCATAGCGTCGCTTCATTGCGATGTGGTAAGTTATATTAATATCACCACCCAATATAACGATAAGACATTTAAGTATGTGTTATTGCCTATTTATGTCGCCAACCACCTATATAAGCAAAAACAATATTATACATATATTAACGGCAGCACGGGCAAGGCGGTGGGCAAAGCGCCCGTATCCGCGCCCAAGATAGTAGGTTTTTTGATAGGGCTATTGGGCGGAATCGCTTTGATAGCATTTTTGCTGGACTTTTTGCAAATAATATAAAATGTTTCGGTGACTTTGAAACATAAATCGGCCTAATTTATCTTTACATTTTGGCAATGTGTGTTATAATTTAATATAATTTTCTAAAAGGAGTTTTTTGAAAAAATGACTATAACCAAGGATATGACTATATATGAAATTTTAAAGCTTGATAGCGGGGTCGCGCCAGTTTTCTATGGCTTTGGAATGCATTGTCTGGGTTGCCCTATCTCAAGCGGGGAAACGCTGGAACAAGCGGCGGCGGCGCACGGTATTGATGTGGGCGTGATTTTGGAAGAGCTTAATAACTACTTTGAGGACAAAGAACTTGATGACGATGAAGAATAAAAATTAAAATAATATGTAAGACCCGATTATATCGGGTCTTTTTTTTAGATTAGCGCAAGAATTTGCATACATTAAACAAGTAGCAACATCTTCTTTGGCAACAATCTTTATGGCCGTCAAATTTGTCGCATTTATCTTTGCCGTCAAATTTGTCGCACTTATCTTTGCCGTCAAACTTATCGCCATAATCATGGTCTTTTTTCTCAAAGCAGATGCACTCTAGCTTTTGAGGTTTTGGAGGGCAAGGATGGCAGCATGGGAACTTGGGTTTGCAAGGGTCATATTTTTTGTCCTCGTAACCTTTGTCATAACCATAACTGTCATAACCTTTGGAGTCTTTCTTATCGCCGTAATTGTCATAACCTTTTTGGTCGTGTTTGCCATAATCGTATTGGTCGTAGTCGCAACTCATATATTTTTTACTCCTTTTATTGATTTTTTATGTAGGTAAAAAAATATGAGTTTTTAGTTATGTAATATAAGAAAAACTTAAGTTTATTCCGATTTGATATCGCCTGGCGAGTTGATATAATCTTGAGATGTTTTGATAATTTCAGAGTCCATATATTGATTTGGCTTGATACTTGTTTGGGTTATTATGGGCGTTTGTATGTTTATTGAGGATTCTTGCGGGTTGTTAGGCGTAGATGTCGCATTATTGATTAGTCCCGAGTAATTATTGATTATGGACTGCTGATTAGAAAGGATAGCTTGGGTATTAGCTAGCGGTCGCTGGTTAATGGCGTTTGTGCCCAATAAAGTCGCGGGGAACAAAAGATCCGCCTCGCAAACGCAAGCGTTCAGCGTTACGCAAAAATCCTCGTTTGACGGGGACAAAAATATTGGCACGCATTCGCATCTAAACAAAAAGTTCCCGTCGGGAAGATTAAACACCGCCGTCCCGAATATATCCGTCCGTCTAAAAATTACCCGTCCGCTATCGCAAAATGTGCAAGAGACTATCGCCCCTCTTACGGGAACATTGTTAGAGGCTATAAAGACATAACACCTAACTTGGTTTCGTATTCTTCTTCGTCTATTTCCGCGCGAACGACAACGCGGGCAACACTGCGAACAACGCTGCGAACAACATTGCGGACAACAACAATGGCAATTACTCATACTTCATTATTATGCTGTTAGATATATTTGTGTGTTTGATTTTTTGGATAAAAACCCTTATAATATTTAGGTCACAAAATACAACGCCAAATAAAAATCCTTGACATAGTTTTTGGTATGTGCTAGATTATATAGAGCACCCTCGGGGTGTTATTTTTAACATTGCGACAAATAATAAAATTAATAGATTAAAGAAGGAAAGCAATGCAGGACAAAATTACATTGGCTTGCACGGTATGCAAGCAACGCAATTATGATACTTTCAAAAACAAAAAAAACGACCCTCAGCGTATTGAGTTAAACAAATATTGCAGATTTTGCCGCAAGCATACCCTGCATAAAGAAACAAAATAATTAAGGGGATAATTATGGCAGAGAAGAAAAAGGGCAGAATAGGCAGATGGTTCAAAGAAATGGGTAGCGAGCTCAAAAAAGTTATTTGGGCAAAACCCGCCGCCGTATTGAAACAAACAGGCATAGTTTTTGCCGTGGTTGGTTTTTTTATTCTTGCCGTCTGGCTTATTGACCTTGGCTTGTCGCAAGTTTATCAATTATTGATAAGAAACTTGGTATAAGGCAATGAAAGAAGATATAATGCAAATGGAGCCCAAATGGTATATCGTCTATACCTATACAGGCTATGAAAATATAGTCAAAGACAGCTTGGAGAAGTTGATTGAGAAAAACAACCTTCAAGACCGTATTTTAGATATCCAAATCCCAATGGAAGATGTAATAGAGGAGAAAAACGGCAAGCGCAAAATCGTAGCCCGCAAAAAATTTCCTTGTTATGTCATGCTTAAGATGCGATATACCAATGATATGTGGCATCTTATAACCGGCACGCGCGGCGTTATCAGCTTTGTTGGACCTCAAGGCAGACCTATGCCCTTGACTGATGAAGAAATCCGCCGTATGCGTTTGGAAAAAGTCACTATCAATATTGACTTTAAGGTAGGCGACAAGATAAAGATAGTGGAAGGACCTTTGGCGGATTTTATCGGCGATATAATTGAGATTGATTTGAACAACTCAAAATGCAGAGTCAATGTCAATATGTTTGAGCGTATCACGCCGGTAGAATTGGATATAAGCCAAATCGCCAAACTAGATTAGTATATTTTAAAATCTGGGAGGCTAAATTTTTTAGCCGTTTGCACCACGATTAAAAAATATAAAATTAATTATATTTTTTAAGGAGAAATTTATGGCAAAGAAAGTTATAGCTGTAGTAAAACTACAGTTGCCCGCGGGAAAAGCGACTCCGGGTCCCCCTGTAGGTTCTTCGCTCGGACCGCACGGTATCAATATACCCGCGTTTACCAAAGACTTTAACGAAAAGACAGCGTCTCAAGCAGGAATGATTATACCTGTTGTTTTGAGCATCTATGCCGACCGCTCATTCAGCTATATTATCAAAACGCCGCCGGTATCTATTTTAATCAAAAAAGCGGCAAAAATTGAAAGCGGTTCTGCCACTCCCAATCGCGACAAAGTCGCCAAACTCACCAAAGAACAAGTTATCGAAATCGCCAAGCAAAAGATGCCTGACCTTAACGCCGGCTCGCTCGAGGCGGCTATTAATATGGTAAAAGGCACCGCTAGAAGCATGGGCGTTACGGTGGAAGATTAAGGAGGGCAGGCTGATGAAAAGAAGCAAAAGATATTTTGAAAACGCAAAGCTCATAGACAAAACCAAGGCTTACGATATTCAAGAAGGTTTTGAGACCCTAATCCAAAGCGCGAACGCCAAGTTTGACGAATCTGTTGAGTTGCATGTGAAATTGGGCGTTGACCCCAAACACGCCGACCAGCAAGTTCGCGGAATTACCAATCTTCCCAACGGAACGGGTCGAAAGGTCAAGGTCTTAGTAATCGCCAAGGGCGACAAAGCCACGGAAGCCGAAAAGGCCGGCGCCGACTATGTAGGAGCGGAAGAAATAATCGCCAAAATTCAGGGCGGCTGGCTAGATTTTGATGTGTGCATAGCCACGCCCGATATGATGGGACAGATGGGTCGCGTCGCCAAGATTTTGGGGCCCAAAGGCTTGATGCCCAATCCCAAATCAGGAACGGTGACTCAAGATATTGAAAGAGTGGTAAAGGACACCAAACTCGGACGCGTAGTTGAATACCGTATAGACAAAACGGCTATTATACATTGTATAATCGGCAAAAAATCTTTTGGCGCGCAAAAGCTTATAGAAAACTTTAATACGGTTATGGACGCTATTATCAAAGCAAAGCCCGCAGCCGCCAAAGGAACTTATATCAGAAGCGTTTTTATAGCGCCCACTATGGGACCCGCTGTAAAGCTAAATTATAGAACTTAAAAAACAAAATATAAACAGCTACAATGTCTTAAGACAGCAAGCGAATAGCGGCTTTTTAGCGGCTGTTCTTAAATCTGTTCTGGAGCTTGCCGAGGGCGATATAGCTTAGTTTGTTGAGAAATAGACCTCAATTAACAGCTCTTTCGCTTTTGGCAAAAGAGCTGTTTTTGATTAATAAAAAGGAGGTACCAAATGGCAAACGCTTTAGAAGCAAAAAAGGCCAAGGTTGCCCAGATTAAAGAACTTATTACCAGCGCGAAATCAGTGGTGCTTGTGGATTATAAAGGTCTTACCGTCGCCCAAGACACTGAAATGCGCAAAGACCTCAGAGATGCCGGCGTTATTTATAAGGTTCTTAAAAACACTCTTACATCGCGCGCCTTTGAGGAATTGGGCGTCAAGGGTCTAGAAAATATGCTTGAGGGGCCTACCGCTGTGGCGTTTTCGCAAAATGACGAGGTGTCCGCAGCGCGAGTAGTCCGTCAAAGCATAGAAAAGTTCAAAAAGATGGCGTTCAAAGGCGGATATATGGACGGCAAGGTTATGACGGTAGAAGAAGTCAAGGCATTGTCCTACATCCCTTCAAGAGAACAGCTTATCGCGAATCTACTGGGCGTATTGACAGCGCCTATGAGAAAACTGGCTATTGTGCTTGACCAGGCAGCAAAACAAAAAGCATAAAAAATAAAAAATTTTAAGGAGTAAAAAATTATGGCAGATTTGAATAAAATTGTCGAATTGGTAAAAGAATTGACAGTTGTTGAATTAAACGACCTTGTAAAAATGTTGGAAGAAGAATTTGGCGTATCGGCGGCGGCTTTTGCCGCAGCTCCCGCGGCTGGCGCGGCAGCGGCTGCTCCCGCTGAAGAAGAAAAGACCGAATTTAATGTGGAATTGAAAGAAGTCGGTCCTAATAAGATTGCCGTTATTAAGATTGTTCGCGAAATCACAGGCTTAGGTCTTGCCGAAGCCAAAGGCTTGGTTGACAAGGCGCCCAGCGTAATCAAAGAAGATGTCGCTAAAGAAGCCGCCGAAGAAATGGTTAAGAAGTTTAAGGACGCGGGCGCGACCGCTGAATTAAAGTAATTAATTTAAAGCAAACAAAAAATCAAGAAAAAAACCGACGGCGGAAATTTTTGCCGTCGGTTTTTAGCTTTTTTACCCAAAAAATCATACCTCAACTTCAAGTTTTAAATCAAATTTTAACTCAATGTCATTTAAAAAATCTTTTATAGTTCTGCCGCTTGACATATATTTGTTATATTTTTTGGTATGAAACTTATAAAAAAACGGGACTACATTAAACACATCGGCTCCCTTTTCGGCGGCGGCATAATAGGCGTCCTTTACCCGTTCTTGAATATATTCTTTAGTCCTATCAACCAGCATTTCAGACAGCTTGATTGAATCGTTTTTGCCGACTATTAACGGGATTTGGTCTTTCATTACCTCTACCAACTCGAATTTCGCGCTTATAATAAAATTTATTTGAGGCTTATCATCAAAACGGCTTTTGATTTTGTTATTTTTGTTAAAAACTTGCAATGTTACTTTACTGCCGCCAAAGTAATATCCTCCCAAGTCCTCAAGCATAAAATGATGATATTGCGCTTTTTTATTAATCCAGTTAAGCCCTTCGGTCTGCTCTTTGTTAAGTTCCATAACTTGCTTGCCCTTGATAAATACCGCGGTTTTTCCGTGCATTTTTAATTGAGGGGCTTGACCTTTTTTTGAATCTTGCCCAGAACTTTGCGAGCCGCTTGACTGAGTATAGATGCTGTTTTGCCTATCTGCTCGAAAGCTGCTTTGCGAATCTTCCTTTTGACCGCCACCGCTTCCCCCGCCTCCGCCGCTTCCCCCGGAGCCTTGACTAGGTTGCTCTTGTTGTGTGTCCTCAATGCCGATAACAATGCAATGGGCGGTCTTTGTAAGCCCATAGACGCTTTTGGCGAATTCTCTAAGCTGTACGGCATCTCTATCAAAACCCCTTTCGCTTATGCCTAAAAAATCAGCCCAATCAATATTAGAAACTTTTTCCATTTCGTTAAGACCTTTCAAGGTTTCAAGCGCGCTTTTTTCGCCTACCGTGATAATAGTGCTCCAACTTATAACATTTTTTCTTAAGAAATAATCAAGCGTTTCCATAATATTATCTTTAGCCAAGTCCGCGCCAAAAACCAATAACGAACAGGTGTCCTCTAGCGCCAGCCGTCCCGTTTTTACAATCAGGGCTTCAATTACAGCGCCTATTGTCGGACCTTTTTCGGATACTATTTCTTTGGGCGCTGATTTTTCCTTTGACGGCGTAAATATTTGGGCGATTACTTCGTATCCTTCTTCTATTTTATCCACGCCCAAAGACGTAACTAAAACGCGCAGTCCAATCTGGCTTTCGGCGTTGATTTGTTCTTGCAAAAACAAAGCAATCAAAATAAGCCCAAATATCAACATTCGTTGTTTAAGAACCTTAAAGGATAGTTTGATGTTTTTCATTTTTTTATTCCTTAGCGGGTTTTGTGAATAGTTGGTTATGTTTTTGTCGCCTTTTTTCTTTTTTGGTCGCTATATAAGCCAGTATTGGCGCCATAATCGGCAAAACAAGATGCAAGGGAACAAGAATATAATATTTGTAATCGCTTGTTATCATTTTCTCAAACAACAAGGTGTTATTGTTGATAAAATTATACACAGCGAATAGCGCCAATATTACTATTATTGATAATATATACTTTTGAGCAACAGTATCTTTAAAGCCAAAAACCGATCTAAAATAATTATAAAACACCCAAGTATTAATAAGAATTCGGATAAGAATCGCTATCATCCACATAACCGAAAAGATAATATCAAATCTCGCGAGGCTTTGGGTGCCCAGCAAAAATAACGCGATATCGCTTAAGGCGTGACCTTGTTTTTGAAACACGGCGATATCCTCATAAAAGCCGTAATAAGCCATCGCAAACATAATAGACAATAAGGATGACACAACGGCGGGTATGGTCATATTTATGCCAATGCCTTTTTCAACTTTGATTCGACCAAGTATGCACAAAATACAAAAATAATCTCCCGAAAAAAACAAATAGTCTGCAAAACCATTTAAGGGAATTTTTAATCCCGATTCCAAAATAGGCAAAATATTGGTAAAATCAGAAGAAATAGCCACTATTATCATTGTGCCTATAATTCCTATGGCTACGCCCGTGCCTATTAACTCCAAAATCCGCATTATACTTCTTAACCCCCTATATACGCAAAACACCGAGACGATTATAATAGGCAACGCCACAGGTTTCCAAGAAATTGGATACAAAACATCCGCGGCGAATAGGTTATAATCTATCAGCATTGCCGAAACCCTTATCAGCAAATACAGCGCCAAAAACCCCGAGACTATTTTGGCGGCGACTTTGCCCAGGGTTTTTTCTATGATCTGATACAGGGTAAGTTCGGGATTGATTTTTATGATTATGTAATACATTATTAGATGGAAAATATCCAACGCTACAAAAAAAGCTATGGCGACCCAAAGGTCCCTACAAGTTATTTTCACAATCCTGCTGGGTATAATAACAACTTTATGAACTATGGATGAAAAGAACAACAAATACATCAATTGATGCATAGACACATCCTTAGTTACCTTCTTCATTAAGTTTTATTCTCCTTTTGTTTTTATTAGGGAATGAGAAGGGGCGCATAGTGTCAAGCCTTATATCTGTTTTTATAAGCGCGTCGCCTAAGTCTTGATGGACTTTGGGGGCATACGGCGCCAAATAAGGCGCGCCATAACTATCCAAAGACGCCATGTAAGCGAGCAAGACAAATTCAAGCAAAATAATTCCCAAAAAGCCGCCCATTCCGCCGGCTATTGTAAACATAAGCCTAAACAGCTTAAAGACGCCCACTTGATTGGGGATCATATACAAAGATATAGCGCTTATTGATACGAACATCACGGTAGGCGAACTCAAAAGTCCCGCCTTTACGGCGGTGTCGCCCAAAACAAGCGCGCCTACGATGCTCATCGCCATACCCACATATCGCGGCATTCTTAGACTCGCTTCGTGGATTATCTCAAACAAGAGTATAACAAACAACATTTCATACATCGGCGAAAAAGGCACGCCTTGGCTGGAATTAAGAATGGTTATCAAATAGTCTATAGGCATTGACATATAATGAAAAACTCTAAGCGACACATAAATACCAGGTAGTTGCGTTCCCAACAAAATTCCCAAAAGCCTCAAAAATCTCAAAAATGTCGCGCGCGTGCTTTTGGTGTAATAATCGCCGCTTTCTTGTATGTCTTCAAAAAAGATAAAAGGAACGGTCAAAACCATAGGCGAGCCGTTGACTATTATAGCCACCCTGCCTTCCAAAATTTTGGACGCGATTATATCGGGCTTTTCGGCGACGCCTATTGTTCTAAACAAGGAATTGGGCTTTTCGCTGATAAATTGCGCTATGTAATTTGAGTCTATTATTCCGTCAATATCTATTAGCTTGAGCCTGTGGCTGACTTTTTGCACAATATTATCATCCGCGATACCTTTTATGTAACATAGCGCGACTTCAGTATTGGAATATCTTCCAATAGAATGTTTTTCATAGACAAACGCGGGCGTATGCAACCGCCTTCTTATCATTGTTATATTAGTCTTAATATCTTCGGTAAAGCCTTCGCGCGGACCCATTAACAAAGCCGAAGTCGGCGGCTCGGCAATAGCGCGCGTAGTCCATTGCGCGCATCCTATGGTAAGCGCCTTGTCAAAGCCGTCTATCAACAAAACCCCGTTGCCGTCTAGAACGCCCCTTATGGCTTGGTCGGTTGATTCTATCTCGTCAACGCCAAAAGTATTGATTACATGCAGTTTCAAATACATCGGCACATCTTTTGTAATCTTATCGGCGTCCATAAGCCTTTTTAGGACATCGCGCACCGACTCGGGCTCTATCGCGCCCTCTAAGAAAATAAAACTACACCTAACCCCTGTTTTAAGACTAATATCGCGGTGCTTTATATCGGCGTTGTTAGAAAACAACTCAAGCAGCTTTTTCTTGTTTGTTTCTAGGTCTTTAACAAAATCCATACTGAGTCCTAAATATAAATATTAACAAATTTAGAGTTTGCAAATATTTTCCAATTATTCTAAATATAGGTTTAAAATGTAAAAAACCCCAAGCCGTTTTTATTAATTTTGGGCTAGTAATCAAAGTATATAATTGACTTTTTTGGTATTGCTGATATAATAAATTTTGACATTTTAGCGTTAAGGCAAAAAAAATAACGCCAAACTATAATAAATTTTGCCGAATATTTAGCCTAAATGTTAAAAAGATAAGATAACAAATTATGTTCCCGTAGCTCAGCTGGATAGAGCACCGCCCTCCTAAGGCGGGTGTCGGACGTTCAAATCGTCTCGGGAACGCCAACAAGACCTGTCTTTTTGATTGACAGGTTTTTTAATTTTTTTAATAGCAAACAGCGTCAAAAAACTTTTGCTAAATTTTTATAAAAAAGCCTAAAAAGCTACTAATAATTAAAAAGCTAGCCGATTTGGATTGTTTTTTGATTATCTTATCGGTTATAATATTAGTTATATTGTATAAATATTTTAGGAGCCAAAAGATGAATCATAAGTTTTTATGGGGCGTAGCGACTTCGGCCTATCAGATTGAAGGCGCTTATAACGAAGACGGCAAGGGTTTGTCTATTTGGGATGTTTATACCAAAGATCGCGGCAAGATTTTTCAAAACCATAACGGCGATATTGCCTGCAACCATTATCATAGATTTGAAAGCGATATAGAGTTATTAAAAGAATTAGGCGTCAACGCCTATAGGTTTTCTGTAAGCTGGCCTAGGGTTTTGCCGCAAGGCGCGGGCAAAGTCAACCAAAAAGGTCTTGATTTTTATAATAAAATAATTGACTTATTGCTAAAGGCTGATATTGAGCCTTTTGTTACGCTTTATCATTGGGACTTGCCTTATGAGTTGCACCTAAAAGGCGGGTTTTTAAACAATGATTTTTCGGATTGGTTTTACGAATACGCCGATACTATATCCAAGGCTTTTCAAGATAGGGTAAAATTTTTCGCGACATTTAACGAGCCCCAATGCGTAATCGGCGGCTATGGAACGGGCGATTTCGCGCCCGGGTATAAGGTATTAAAACTCGAAAGACTAAGAGCCGTTCACAACCTTTTGCTCGCCCACGCCAAAGCCGTTAAAGCTATAAAAAGTCATAACAATGACGCTAAAGTCGGTTTGGTCACTTGCGGCTCGGCTTTTTATCCCGTTACGGCGAATAAAGATAATATAAAAGTACTTACCCAAGCGTATCAGAGCCAATATGACGAAAGTTCAATTTTGATTTATACGGACCCGATATTTTGGGGCAAGTATCCCGAAAAATGTTATTCTAATTATCCCGATTTTTACCAAAATATAAATCCCGACGACCTAAAACTTATCTCCGCGTCTGTTGATTATTTGGGCATTAATAACTATGAGGGCGTTCCCGTAATATCGGACGGTCCTAACGGATTTAAAGAAATACAAAGATATGACGGCTACCCTAAGACCGACACAGGCTGGGCGGTGGAAGAAGACGGGATTTATTGGATGGGTAGATTTTTGTATGAGAGATACCAAAAACCCATATATATAACCGAAAACGGTATGGCTAATAATGATTGGGCGCATCTGGACGGCCGCGTTCCCGACCCGGCGCGGATTGATTATCTAAGGCGACATATAGGCAAGGTTCGCCAAGCCATAAAAGACGGCGTGGATATAAGGGGATATTTTGTTTGGAGTTTTTTGGATAATTTTGAATGGGCAAGCGGCTACTCAAAACGCTTCGGGCTTGTGCATATTGATTATAGGACGCAAAAGCGCACACCGAAAGACTCTTTTTATTGGTATAGAGATTTTATTGAGAGTTTGAAAAACTCATAATTGGTATTTGCGGATATGGTTTAAAAATAATTTGTTTCTGGTTTTAGTTTTGATATAATTATAAATACTAGGATAAGGTGGAATGAAAAAAGTCAGCGTCAAAAATTTGCTCAAACCCAAAGAAGTTTTCGCGGAAGGTTTGTCATTTTACAAGGTTTTTCTGATTTTTGTTTTTGGTTGCATTTTTGGGACATACTACGAACAAATTTTAAAACTAATAGCCGACGGCGTTTGGGTAACCCAGCAAGGCGTTATTTACGGACCTTTTAATCCCGTTTATGGCTTTGGCGCGGCGGGACTGATCGTACTATTGGTAAGAAAAAAAAGAAAATGGTATTGGTCTTTTTTACTTGCCGCTATTGTCGCGGGCTTTTTTGAGTATTTACTGCACGAACTGGAATATATCTTTACGGGCAATGTTTCTTGGGACTATACATACCTAAAGCTGTATATACCGTCTATCGCCACCAAAGGCGCTACCGCCGGCACGAGCGTTTTGCATATGGCTATATGGGGAGCGCTGGGATTGTTTTTGGAATATATAGTTTATCCTATATTCTCCAAGTTGATAGAAAAAATCCCGCCTTTGCAGGGCAAGATGGTTTGTAACGCTTTGGTCGTGTTTTTGACGATAAACATTCTCCTAACAGGCGCGGTTTTTTTAAGATATGGCGAGCGCCAAAAAGGCAAAGAACCGATTACCTTTATAGGCGCGTGGCTTGACAGGAATTATCCCGACGAATATGTTTACGAAATTTTTCCCGACAAAAAGCTAGAAAAAACAGAAAACAATAATGAAACATAATAAATAAATGAGGATTCTTGACATATGGAAAACAAAATCGATAACCAATTAGAACAAAAGCGCTATCAAGAGCTTATGAGCCGCCAAGTAGGCTTTCTCAAAAGACTTATATTCGCTATCTTTAGCGTTATAAGTCTTGTGTTTTTGATTTTGAGCGTTGTGTTTATGGCATTGGGAATGGATAACCCAACCTATAATACTTTGGCGATAATATACGCGTCTGTGGGTGCGGGGTTATTGTTCATAGGGCTTTTGATATACTTGCTTATACCCAAAAACAAAGAATACGATTATCAAAAATTTAAGAAGCGTATCAAAAGATACGGGATACTTACTAATTTTGAGTTATGTGCGATGACCGCTATTTTGTACGAAAAAATTGAGCGGGTGGAAAAAGAGATTGCGAAGTTGCAAGAAAAAAATAAATAAATTATGACAGCAAAAAGATTAACTATTGGTTGAGATTAGCTGGGACTGTTTCGGCGCGGCGGCAACAGAAGAGGTTGCGCGCCAACGCCTAATAATATATCAAAAAGCCTAAAATAAGATATTAAGAATAATTAATATTTAAGCGTTAAAATAAAAAAAGAGATGTTTTATTACATCTCTTTTTTTGCAAATAGACAAAGTCAAAAAACCTTATCTTCTTCTTCCTCTTGCCAAGAATATTATCGCTAGAAATCTCAGCATACTCAAAAGCGCTATAACTAGCGATGCTATATAGGTCCACGCCGCGGCGTTTAGGACTTTTTTGGCTTGTTCGGTCTCTTCCACGGTCAAAATCCCGCTGGTAGTAAGTAACGCCGCCGCGCGTTTTGAGGCGTTAAACTCGGTGGGCAAGGTTACAAGGCTGATAAGAATTGAGGAGCCGTAAAAAATCAATCCCGCAATTATGATAATATTGCCAATCATAGTGCCCGGCACAGCCAAGCCAAAAATTATGCCGATAATAAGTAACGGCCACATAAGGCGGGATGTAAAGTTCACGATAGGTACCAAAGAATTTCTAAGTTTTATGGGCGTATAATTATCGGCGTATTGCAAGGCATGTCCAACCTCGTGTGCCGCCACTCCAAGCGCCGCCACGCTAGAAGAATCAAACACGCCGTTAGACAGCCTTATCGCTTTGTTTTTGTGGTCGTAATGGTCGGTTAATGTGCCCGAGGTTTTTTGTATTTGGATATCAAAAAGTCCGGCGCGGTTTAGCGCGGCTCTTACCATTTCGTAGGCGGTTATTCTTGATTGTGAATGGACTTTTGAATATGTTGAGTATGCCGAAGTGACTTTACTCTGGGCATATATTGCCAAAAATATTCCGGGTATCAAAACTATGCCTGTTATATAGTATAAAATCATTTTATCACCTCTTTAGTGTTATTATATCATATAGTCAAAAACATATACAACGCGAACACTTTACAATATGATAACATTTATTTAAACTCTATCTCAAAAAAGTTATCAATCTTATTATTTTTATAAACAGCCTTAAATAACGAGGCTTTGTTGTTTTTATCAATCAATAAAAAACTGTGAGGATATTGCGAATAATAATTATTGGGCAAAATTTCCACATAGTCCTCAAAAAACTCTTCCAACTTTTGTTCGGTCAAGATTTCGTTCAAAGAATCGGTAAGATAATATTTGGCTTCAGAAAAATCCTTACACTTTACCGCCTCAAAAACGGCTATGGGCATAAGCCTGATGTCTTGAGCGCGATTTGGCTCTTTGTTAACATAAACATAATACTCATCGCTCTTTTCCAAGGTCTGACCGTCAAACACGCTAACCTTGCCCCTAAGCGCGATGTCGCGGTTGAGTTTCAGCGCGCTTATCTTTTTGCCCTCTTGATGAATAAGGTCAAAAAACCCTTCTATTTTGACTTCGTATTTTTTGGGCTTGCCCTTGATAACTAATAGATACTTATCTTTTAAATTATCGTCTTCTTTTTGCGCGGTAACCGCCGCCACCAAGTCGGAATTGAGCATCTCGGCTTTTAAAGTTAGGTTTTTTAGATTTTTGGGCAAAGCATGGTAAAAAACATCCTTGCCGTATTCAATACAAAGACGGTCGGCTCCGTCATTGATAAGACTGACGATATAATTTTTTGCCGCGCCTTTTTGGGCGGGTTTTGTTTTATTAACAGGCTGTTGATTTGATTTTTGTGAATTGGACTTGACAGGATTTTGAGAAATAGAATTACTTTGTATATCGTCTTTATTATCTTGAGATATTTTAACCGATGTTTTTTGTATATTATTATTTGGGTGTCGCGTCAAATTATCCTTAGAATTTGTTTGTTTTTTCAAATCTTCCGAATTATTGATTTTTTGTTCTATTATATTATTTGATATTTTGTCATCGCTATTTTTTTCAGTTATTTGCGCAATATTGACTTGTTCAGCAATCTGAAAATTATTTTGGGATGATTCCGCCTTTACCTTTATGCTTTGAAGTATTTTTTTGATAGGCGGCTCATACTCGGTTTGGTATTTGGGCGCGCAAAGTCTTAGTTCATAGCGTCTCGCGGGTAAGGCAATTATAGTCCCAAACTCTTGGGGCAGGGTCATATTTGGGTTGACTCTCAAAGAAAAAGCGAAGGGCTTGTAATCCGATTCCAGCGGCATCGCCCAAAAGTATAACAAAGCGTTTTCCTCGGTATAAAAAGTGATAGGTGTTGCGGCGTTGCCCAAAAACACGCCGTTTACCGTGATAAGAATATTATCGTTTCCAATTATATACAAATGGCTATTCATATTGTAATTTTATGCCTATGTAAGACTTAATTATGTATAACATTTTGTTTTTGTGTCCATAATTTAAACATCAAATTATATCGGAGTGTTTATATGGAATGGACCGTAGAAGAAACCAAAAGGTTGTTTGAGTTATGCGCCCAAGCGCGAAAAGAGGGCAAGGGTCTAAAGACCGCGTTTGAGACAGTAGCGCGCGAAGTCGGACGCAAGCCTAACAGCGTGCGAAACTATTATTACGCCCATCTAAAAACCCTAAGCCTTATGCCCGAGATGTCCCAAAAGCTCGGCATCAAAGTTTTGCCGTCTAGAACGACTTCGTTCAAAACATTTAGCGAGTCCGAAATCATAGAGTTGGTAAGGCATATTTTGATAGAGCAGGCTAAGGGCAAGAGCGTGCGAAGCATTACCACCGAGATGGCAAAGGGCGACAAGAGCCTTATGCTCAGGCTTCAAAACAAATACCGCAGCGTGGTCTTTAGACAAAGAAAGAAGACCGAAAACATTATAAGGGAATTACGCGCCCAAAAAATCACATTCTTTAATCCTTACACCAAAAGCGTGGTCACTGACGGCGTGGAAGAACCTATGGACGACTACGCGTTGTTTAGCAATCTCAAGACCATTACCGCCTCGCTAGATGACGAGCAGGTCAAGGATTTGTTTAAGGGATTGGCGCGGTTAGTCCAAATGGCGACATCCAATCCGAGCGACGAGCATACTATTGATATCAAAGTGCTTGAACTCAAAAAGAAAGAACTAGAAGCCCAAAAGCTAGCCGAAGAGAACAAGTCACTAAAGAGCATGATAGAAAAATTGCGCCTTGAGCTTACCGAGCGCAAACTTGACAGTAATTTGGAACAGTTAAGAGAAATCAACAAGACATTTTTGACCAAAGCTGACAACGACAAGATAAAAAGCTTGGGCGAGTATGTCTCGGAATTGGGCAAAATTTTGGCTAAGACCAAATAAATAGAAAAAAGTTATTTAAACGACGATATAAATTCATTGACCGCGAAAGATGCGGGAACATCTTTCAGCGTGGCAAGCCCGATACCTCGCGAGGGCAGCGGCGGGTCAGTCTTGATTTCTATCAGCATTCCCTCGTTCAACTCTTTTTGGATGTATTCTTTTACCACGCAGGCAATTCCAAGCCCGTTGATAGCAAACTCTTTTAACAAGTCAAGACTGCCAAGTTCTATATCAGGCGTTACATTAACGCCGTTTTCTTTTAGGAAGGTTAGGACATTTTTTCGGGAATTGCTGTTTTTGTCCAGCATCATAAGCGTATGGTCGGTCAAAACGGACAGGCTTTGGGTCTGTTCCGCCAAAGACTTATGCTTTTGATTGGTAACAAAGCAATCGCGCACTCGATCAATCTCGGTAATTTCTAGCGCTGAATCATTAACGGGCATATTGACAAACGCCACGTCAATCAGCCCCGTCTTTAACAAGTCAATAGCGCCCGTGGAAGTGCAATTGGTAAGCTGAATTTTGATTTGGGGGTGCTTTTCGTGAAAAGCGTTAATCTTATCCAAAAGATGATACTTGATAAGGCTGTCGCCCGCGCCAATATGCAAAACGCCAATCGCTAAGTTTTTCATCTGTCTAAATTTGTTTTCAGCCGACTTTATCAAGTCAATAGCTTTCTCAACATATCCAAACATCATCTCGCCTTCGTTTTCTGTCAGTTTCATTCCTTTGGGCGTGCGCACAAAAAGTCTTCCGCCCAACAAAGTTTCTAGCTGTTTTATGGATTGGCTGACAGCGGGTTGCGTTATGTAAAGCTCTTTTGCCGCTTTGGTGAGATTGCCTGTTTTACCCACCGTATAAAAGACTTTGTATAACTCCAAATCTATTGACATAATTTTACCTTATGAAGCTTGCGCTTTTGTTAATTTTTTCTTATGTTTATTATATCTCAAAATAATTGTAATGGCAATGCCTAATTAAAATTAAGTTTTAGTTCAAGGCGCTTTTAAAACCAAGATATATATTTTTATTGACTAACACAATCAAAATTGCTAATATTGCGTTAAGGTTTATTTTTGGAGAACGACTTTATGAAGTTTGATATCGAGTTGGTCGGCAAAATCGGCTCAATGGCGCTAATCAACGAAGAAAAAAACGATTTAGATTACAATAAGTTTGCCCGTATCGGCAAAGAGTTAAAGCCCGGGGTTGTTTGGGTTTCAAGCGGCGCTACCGAGATTGGCAGGCTTGATTATATAAAACGCATGGGTTGCGAGCTAAAAGGCGACACCGAAGACAACAAGACCGATTATTCGGCGCAAGGCCAGGCGATTTTGATGCAAACATACAGGATGTTTATTAACCCTAATTATAATATAAGACAGGTTTTGGTCGAGCATCAGCATTTTAACAACGAAGAAAAAAGAGAGCATATAAGAAATTTTTTGTTTAGATGCGTCGCCCAAAAAGCCATTCCTATAATCAACTATAACGACGCCGTGTCATACGAGGAAAATCGCCGTATGGAGATTGCCGCCTTGAAAAAAAATGGGGGCAACAATGTGGTAGAACTTGTGGACAATGACGAGACCGCGAGCTTAATAGCTTGTTTGGTAAAGACCCAAAAATTGTTGATTTTGACGAGCGTTGACGGAATTTATAAAGACCCCAAAGACCCCTCCACTTTGATAGACCAGATAAGCGGCAAAGATATATACGAGGTTTTGGACAATATAGAGGCGTGCAAGGCGTTGTGCCGAGGCTCAAGCAGAGAGGGCGCGGGCGGAGCAGCCGCTAAGCTGGAATACATAAAAGAGCCTGTCAAGATGGGCACGCATGTTTATATAGCTAACGCGAAATACTCTATCAAAGATATTTTGGAAGGCAAAGCCAGAAGGACTTTTATAGGCGTAAGATGAATTTCTCTTTATAAAAAATCTATCTTTGAAACATCCTAATATTTGGCGGCGTTTTTTGGAAAAAGCATAAGCTATTTGTTTGACGAATTATTAAATCGGAGGTATAATGATAATACTCTACCAATATGGTAGGGTATTTATTGTTATAGGAGCAGTATGAAAAAAGCACTTATTAAAATACAAGATCTCCATGTCAAGATAAAAGACAAGGAGATTCTAAAAGGCGTAAATTTGGAAATTGGCGGCGGCGAGATTCACGCCGTTATGGGTCCCAACGGAAACGGAAAGTCCACTTTGGCAGCTGTCGTTATGGGCAGCCCTTTTTTTGAGATTACTAAGGGCAAGATTATCTATGACGGCGTGGATATAACTAATATGCCGATTGACGAGAGAGCGAGACGAGGCATATTTCTGGGTATGCAATATCCGAGCGAAATCAGCGGCGTTACCAATATGCAGTTTTTATATTCGGCTTATAACGCTATAAACTCGGACCAAAAAATATCTCTGGGCGCGCTGAAAAAAAATGTGACGGCGGCGGCCGCGGCGCTGGAAATGGGCAAGGACATGCCCAACCGTTATCTAAACGTTGGGTTTTCGGGCGGCGAAAAAAAGCGCAACGAAATTTTGCAAATGCTTATGTTGCGCCCTCGTTTTGTAATGTTGGACGAGATTGATTCGGGGCTAGATATAGACGCTTTGCAAACAGTGGGCAGAAACATAACGGATTACGCGATCCAAATGGGCGAAAACGCGGCCTTTTTGATTATTACGCATTATCAAAGATTGTTAAACTATGTCAAGCCCGATTTTGTGCATGTTCTATATGAGGGCAAGATTGCCGCCTCAGGCGGAGTAGAGCTTTCTTTGAAACTTGAGAGCGAAGGTTACGAATGGTTGAGACAGCAAAGCGTCTAATTTACGCGAAAGACCACAAAACAATAGAAATTAACCAAGACGGCGTTTATCGTCTGCATTTTAGTGGCGTTCAAGATAAAGTAAATGTCGTAATTGCCCAAAACACAAGAGCGTTTATTACGCATAGGTTTTGCCCTCGCTCGCCCTTTATGGATATTGATTATAAGCTGGAAGATGGCGCGCAACTGACGCTTAGCGCTTTTTCGGCTTGCAAGACTATGCGAGCCGATCATAATATAATATTGGGCGCTAATAGTGTTTTTGAGGGTTATTACGGTTTTGCGGGGCAGAGCGTGCAAGATAATTGGGCGATAGATTTATACTCAGGCGCCGTTGCCAAACTTTATGCCGTTAGCTTTTGCCAAAACTCAGACCGACACGCTCATAATTTAACCACCCGCCAAATACAAGGCGACAACAAAGTTCGGTTTAGAGGGCGGGGCGTGGCGGTTATGGATTCTATGTGCCAATTTATCACCAAAGGCGTAATCAACAAGGGCAGTTCGGGCGCTTATTGCTCGCACAGAAGCAAGATTTTGACCCTATCCGACAACGCCAAAGCCCAAATTGACCCGAGCCTTATTATAGACGAATACGATGTTCAAGCCGCGCATTCGGGCAGCGTGGGCAGAATAGGCAAAGACGAGTTGTTTTATATGATGTCGCGGGGCTTGAGCGAACAAGAGGTTATTAACCTTATTTCGTACGGTTTTTTGGTGTCTAGGATTGAGGGGTTTTTGATAAAACCCGATAGATTGAGATTTTACAAAGCGATAAAAAAGCAGGAAACGCTATGAACAAATATAGAAAAGATTTCGCTCTTATAAAAAAAGGCGAATGGGTATATCTAAACAACGCGGCGCAAACGCTCGCGCCCAAGCCTGTGATAGACGAAATGACTAGGTATTATACTGAGGTAGGCGCCAATGTCCACAGAGGCGTGGACTCGTTGGGATTTGAGGCGACCAGACTATACGATCTCGCGCGCGAAAAGGTCGCCAAATTTTTGGGCGCGACCGATAAAGGTCAAGTTATTTTTACCCGCGGTACGACATCGGCGCTCAATCTAATAGCTCGCTCTTTTGGTCAGACTTTGTCCGAGGGCGATGAGATAGCGGTGTCAATGTCCGAGCATCATTCCAACTTTGTGCCTTATCAACAGCTCGCCAAGGAAAAAAACTTAAAATTAGTCTTTGTTCCGCTGGACGAGCAAGGTTGCGTTACCGCCCAAAACCTAAAAAGCGTGTTGTCGCCCAAAACCAAAATAGTCGCGTTGTCGCATATGACCAATGTTTTGGGCTCGGTCAACGATATTAAGGCATTGACGGATATCGCGCACTCAGTAGGCGCCGTAATAGCCATAGACGGCGCGCAAGGCGCTGTCCATATGCCCGCGGATGTGGACAAAAACGATATAGATTTTTACGCGCTGGGCGCGCACAAAATGCTGGGTCCTACGGGCATAGGCGCGCTGTATGCCAAAAACCATTTGCTTGATATAATGCCGCCTATTGAAACGGGCGGGGATATGGTGGATATCGTTACTAAAGAACATACTTCTTATCTGGACGCGCCCAATAAGTTTGAGGCGGGAACGCCTATGATAGCCGAGGCAATAGGCTGGGGAAAGGCGATAGATTATTTTTTGGAGATTGGGTATTCGGCAATCAATACGCAAATACAGCGTTTGCGAAAAATTATGGTTGAGAGAATGAAAATCGAAATTCCCGATGTCATAATATATAATGAAAATGCCGGGCATTCGCCTATGGTTACTTTTAATATTAAGGGCGTGCATTCGCACGATGTCGCCAGCGTCCTAGACCACGAAAAAATATGCGTGCGGGCGGGACACCATTGCGCGCAATTGATGCACGACTGGCTTGGGATTACATCATCGGTAAGAGCCAGTCTTATGTTCTATAACAACGAGCAAGATATTGACAGGTTTATCCAAGCCCTGAAAAAAGCAAAGGATTTTATAAATGTCTTATTTTGATGAAAGCTTATCTCGAGAGATTATACTTGATCATTACCAAAACCCTCGCGGCAAAACTATTCCGCAAGGGTATAAGACCGTTACGCTAAAGAATGTGTCTTGCGGCGATATAGTAAGCGTGGGCGCGTTATGCGACCAAGAGATTATAAAAGACATAAGACACGAAGGAACGGGCTGCTCCATATGTTGCGCCAGCGCGTCAATGATGTGCGAGCTATTAAAAGACAAAAGCTATTCTCAGGCTTTAGAGATTGCCCAAGAGTTTAGCAAAATGATGACAAGGCAAGAGTATGACTGCGAGATTTTGGGGGACGCTTGCGCTTTAGAGGGCATTAACAAATTATTGCCCCGAATAAAATGCGCGACGCTTGCTTGGAGCGCCGCTAAAGAACTATTGACAGGAGAACAAAAAGCCGATGGATGATTATAGATACGGGTTTAACGACGGCGATGTGGGCGTGTTTTCGCTTGAGCGCGGGCTTGACGAAGACCGCGTCCGACAGATAAGCGCCATAAAAGGCGAGCCCCAATGGATGACCGAGTTTAGAGTCAAAAGCTACCGTCAATATACCAAGTCCAAATTGCCGACTTGGGCTAATCATCTTATCCAATTGGAAGAAGACCAATTAAGATACTACATTAAGCCAAGCGAACGCGTGGCGACCGATTGGGGACAAGTGCCCGAAAAGATAAAAAAGACCTTTGACGCTTTGGGCTTGCCCGAAGCCGAGAAAAAACATCTAGCAGGCGTCGCTACCCAATACGAATCCGAAGTAGTCTATCAGTCAATACAGCAAGAATTAGAACAAAAGGGCGTTATATTTTTGGACACCGACACAGCGCTAAAGCGCCATCCCGATTTGTTTAGGCAATACTTTGGAACGCTTGTGCCCTATAATGACAACAAATACGCTAGTCTAAACAGCGCCGTTTGGTCGGGCGGGTCGTTTATCTATGTGCCTAAGGGCGTCAAGCTAGAACAGCCTTTGCAGTCGTATTTTAGAATGAACGCCGAGCAGATGGGTCAGTTTGAAAGGACTTTGATTATTGTGGACGAGGGCGCGCAATTACATTATGTGGAGGGCTGCACAGCGCCCAAATACAGCAAAGACTCTTTGCACGCCGCAGTCGTTGAGATTTTTGTGGCGGACGGGGCTAGATGCCGCTATTCCACAATCCAAAATTGGTCGGATAATGTTTATAATCTTGTCACTAAAAGGGCGGTTTGCGGGCGTGACGCCGTTATGGAATGGATAGACGGCAATTTAGGGTCTAAGTTGACAATGAAATATCCCGCCATTATCCTTAAAGGTGAGGGCGCGGCGGGCACGACCATTTCTATTGCCGTGGCGAGCAAAGGACAGATTCAAGACGCTGGCTCTAAGATGATTCATCTAGCGCCCAATACATCGTCTACCGTGGTTTCCAAGTCAATCGCCAAAAACGGCGGCAACGCGACATACCGCGGCGAGATAGTGCATTCTGAAAACGCGCGCCACTCTTTTAGCCATATAGAATGCGACACGCTTATTCTGGACGAGCTATCAAAATCTGACACCATACCTTTTAACAAATTACTCAACGGGACTTCTATCCTAGAACACGAAGCCCGAGTGTCCAAGGTATCCAAAGACCAGTTGTTTTATCTTATGAGCAGGGGTTTAAGCGAAGAACAAGCGACCGAGATGATAGTTTTGGGCTTTATTGAGCCGTTTTCAAGAGAATTGCCTATGGAATACGCGATTGAGCTTAATCAATTATTAAAAATGGATATGAGCGGGTCAATAGGGTAAAAAAGAATAAATAACTTTGAAAAAATTACAAATTATAGGACGAAAAAATTTTTAATACTTTATAGAACAAAATAAAAATTTAAATCGCTTTCAAATTTTTATCTCAAAATTTTGTCTATTTTTTGTTATGGTATAGTATTTGAAACCTATATCTTTTAGGATTTTGCTTACGGTCTCAAAATTATGGGCTAGTTTTTGGGCGTTGTGGGCGTCTGAGCCAAATGTGACAAGCCTGCCGCCTAGTTCGTAATATCTTTTTATGACTTCTAAAGAGGGAATTGTAGGCTCTTGCAAGCCATCGGCGCTTGTGTTGATTTCTAAGATTTTTTGTTTTTGGATAATCTTTTTCAAGATTTTGTCTAGTATGTCTTCAAATTCGCAATATTTATATTCTTTGGGGTTATACGGCGCTTTTCTTATAACATAGCCCAAATGCCCTACGGCGCTGTAATAATAAGGCGCGTCCAGACTGTCCAAAATCCTCTCAAAATACGCCATATAGCTAGAGCGCTTGTCTTTGCCCTGATGATATTCGGGAAAGTAACAGTCTATGCCATCTATCTCGTGCACGCTGTTGATTATATAATCAAAAGGATAATTTCGGACAATCTCCTCGTTTTGCGAGTTTTGGGCGGGCATATAACCCATCTCTATCCCTATCAGCAAATTAACGCTCTGATTTTTGGCTAAGCCTATAAAGGATTCTAAAGTTTGGCAATATCTAGAAATATCTAACTCGGGCGTTGAGTATTTTGAGCTGTTGTCAAAATGGTCGGTAATAGCGAGATATTTCAGCCCCAATTTTTTGGCGCGCAAAATAAGTTCGCAAATGTCTTGTTCGGAATCAAAAGAAAAATTAGTATGAGTATGCAAATCAAATTTTATCATAAGCGAAAATGTATAACCGCGCGAAAGCCCAAAAAATATTCAGGCTTTCGCGCTAATATTTTTTTATTGTCCGTCGTTTAGATATAGTATCCCTAAAGTGCCTTTGCCGCAATGCGAGGTTACAGTCGCGCCCGCCTTTGTTTCCAAAACCTCTCTAAAAGCGTATTTTTCTTTTAGGATATTTTTGACTTCTTGAACAACCTCGTCGGACGCGTCGGTGTGCGTGACAAACACTCGGCTAAGATCGGGCGTGTTATATGAATCCAAAATATGATTTACATAATCCAATATGACTTTGGCCATAGATCCCTTAAACTTTTTGCCTACGTCAAGTTTGCCGTTTTTCATTAGTATTGTGGGCTTGATTTTGAGTAGGTTGGCGCCCAAAAGTTGCAATTTCGAACATCGCCCGCCTTTGTAAAGATAATTAAGCGTGTCAATTATAAATGATGTCTGAACATAGGGTATCCTTTTTTTGACAAGCTCGACTATCTCTTCGGCGTCTTTGCCTTCTTGGGCAAATTCACAAGCGTATAACGCAAGCAAGCTAGACCCTGTGGATAAAGCCAATGTATCAATCGCATAAACATTATTTAGGTCGTTTGCCGCTTGCGAGGCTGATTGGTGCGATGCCGAAAGCAGACTAGAGATATTAAAGTGTATCACAGCGTCATAACCTTGATTTAGAAAACTTTCAAAAAACTCTTTATAGACATACGAGCTTCTAGCCGCGGTTTTTGGAAGTTTACCCGTTTGTTTTTCATAGTTATAGATGTCTTCTCTTGTGATATCCACCCCGTCCAAAAAAGTATCTTCGCCTAAGCTGACTTCCAAAGGCATCAAAGATATTTTGTATTTTTCTAGAAGTTCTTTGGACAAATCTAAAGTGCTGTCGCCGGTTATCTTGATTTTCATTACTTTTTTTTATTCCTCCATAACTTTTCTAGGCAAAAACCCTTTTCAAAAATCCGTTATCGGTTATTTCTTTGATTACTTTTCCTTTTATCTCTTGCCTTGTCACAAAGCCAAAAGAGCGCGAGTCTTTGCTGTTGTCGCGATTATCGCCCATTACAAAAAAACAGCCTTTGGGCACGGTGTATTCTTTATCAAATTGTATAAAAGCGCCAAAGCTGTAAGTCGCGCGCATCACAAACCCGTCGTTATGTTCTGTCCATTGACCGTCTTTTTTAAAGAACATTTTGACCTTATAAAAGCCGTTGTCTTTCTCATCGGTCTTTTCAAATTTAAAAATCTCGTCTTCTACGGCAATTATCCGCTTAATGTAAAGGTCTTGATAACCTTGTTTTTGCAATATTACCACATCGCCTTTTTGATAGCTAAACGGATAATGATTGACAAAAATAACATCGTCTTGCTGATAGGTAGGTTCCATAGACGCGCCTATAATAGTGTATCCGCGATAGATGTTGATAACGGCAAGATATAATATCAAAATTATAAGTAATATATCAAGCGCGTTGATTATTTTGGCTTTTTTTCTTAAAGGAGTTAATTCCACAGGACTTTTGCCTCATCAAAATTATATCATAGTATTGTTACAGTTATGTCATAGACGGCGGCTCGGGCGGAAGAATTTTTTTGATGCTTTTTAGGGCTTTTTGTAAGTCTAGCATTATTTTGTGGTTGCAGCCTAAGCATTTTAGCTTGACATCCGCGCCCGTTCTTGTTATCAAAAACAAATTGCTTCCGCACGGGTGTATTTTTTTCATTACGGCTTTCGCGCCGCTTATTAGGTTTTTTGAGTTTACATTGGACATAATCCTATCCTCTTAAACCCATAATATATTATTTATCAAAAATTGTCCTTTGCTTTTTATATATAACATTACCACATTCTCAAAGCTTTTGAGCGTAACCCCGTCTTCTGTTTTAAACTCCGACGCGCTCAAAGTAACCTTGTTCCAAATTTCCGCGCCCTCGGCGTTAAGAGTGTAAAAATAATCAAACTCATATTTGTCGTTGAGATAGTTCTTAAGCCCAATGGTTATCTTCTGGTCAATGGGCGAATAATATCCTATTTGAAGCTGGTCGTCCTCATAGCCTTTGTATCTAGGGTCGCCTAGCTTGAATGTGGCAAGGTCGCCCATAAGAGCTCGTATGCCTATCATATCAAGAGCGCCTTTTTCCATAACTAATTCGGGGTTTTGATGAAACAGCTCATTGGTATTGATTACCGTAAAGCAATCCAAACCCAAAGAAGAATCATAGACCAGCCTGCTCGCTTTAATATTGGCGTCCGTTATATCCAATTGGGACGGCACGCAAGCGTGTAGGTTGCTGCTAATAATATATTTGTCATAAAAGATATTAGCAAACGCGAAGCAATATTCAGATACATCCAAAACTTGAGCGACCGCCAAATACTTGTCTTGGTCCTTAACGCAATCTAGTACAGTCCAATTTCTGACGCTAGGGTCGGGCGTTTCGGTCGCTTGATACAGCCTTATTTCTTTGATGGGCGTTGTCGTATCCGCGTTGACTTCTATATATAATTTGTTATCTTGATTGTATGTCTTGAGTTCGGGCTGAAAGGGATGATAAAATTGGCTGTCAAACAAATAGTTTTTGAGCCAATTAATTATAGTGTCGTTATATTCAAAAAAGATTTCTTTGTCGGAATACGGGATTACCGAAAGCATAGAAACAGTGTTTTTGGGAATGCGCGAATAAGTGTCAAAAGCGCGGTCAAAGGTAGAGTCGTATTCGTTGGTGGAAAGCGTAACCAAAATTGGAGTTTTAACTAAGGGCGCGTAGCTTTGGGTTGACAGCGCCGCGAGATAAAGGCTGCGCTCTTCGGAGATTTCTATGTCTGACTCTTCGTCTTTTTTATATAAAAAATCATAGCCCAGCCATCCCGAATTAAACATAGAGATAATACAGCGCGCTCTTGAATCGATCGCGCCTAATTTCCAAGCGAGATTAGCGCCTGTTTTTATGCCCAAAATAGCGATTTTGGAATTATCAACTTCTTTTATTTGCTCTAGTAAAGTCAAAGCCCGCCTTGCCATAGCCGTCCAGATATACCACGGCGAGTTTTTGGGCGAGCCTTTGACGCTGTTTAACACATCTTGCGCCTTATCAAAATTGGCGTATTCTATGCTTTTGGGATAAATAGTATAACGCGCGTTTTGGTCGCGATAGCCAAAATAGTCAATGGTAAAAATACTCGCACCTTTTAGGTTTTTTTTGATAAATCTCAATGTCTGATAAAATCTCTTTGGGCTTCCCAAAAAAAAGACAACGGGCGCTTTTTTTGACTTTTCTATTGTTTTTTTGTCGTAATAAAATCGCGCGTAAGCTCGGACTTTGCCGCCTTCTTGGTCTTGATAGGCGGTAAAATAGATTTGCCTTTTAATATAGCCGTCATCGATTGGCGTTTCGCTTATAATATTGATATTGTGGTCGTCAAGCTTATCGGAAAAGTCTTTCCACAATTCTATAGGGGAAATTAATTCTCCCATAATTTACCAATCCTCTCTTAAATGGTTATAATTATAGCATATCGCGCTAAAATTGACAATTTATAAAACTTTTAAAACATTATTTGGCATAGGGAATATTTATTTGAAAATGCGCGCTCTGACCAATAGTCTGTAAATATAAAAGAAGGCTTGATCGTATAATATAAAGACTACATTCATAACCAGCGCCAAAATATAATACGCGCCCACTATTTCCACAAAAGCTTTCATATCAAACAAGACAAAAGTCGCTATTTTGTATATGGTATAAAGCGAGATATTAAAAAGCGGAAGCAAGATAGAATATCTTGTCAAATATTTTAAAAACGGTTTTTTTAGAGGAATCTTATTTAAAAAATACGACGCGAAACTATGCGGGGCAAACAAAACCATATAGGGCACGACTTGAGCGATGCTCGCGCCGCCTAATAACAATATGCTCAAAACCGAAACCCCAATACCGCTTAATACGCCATACAATACGCCGCATTTTTCAAAAAGATAAAAAAGCAAAAGCGCCGAGCCCAAAAACGGCACAAAAGACAAGGGCAAGAAAGAGCCTAACATTATAAGCCCCACGCCCAAAGCGGTTAATATGGCTGTGTAAGCGATTTTTTTTGACTTGTTTAACAACATCTCATCAAATTACAGCAACAATCAAGCAAACACAAAGTGGTGCAGCAGTTTGCCAATCCCATAGAAGCGTCAGGCGGCATAGGCTGGTCCTGTCCTTGTCCTTGCGTCTGCTGCGTCCCCATTGTATAAGGATTGGCGTTTGAGCTTGCCATTACTTGTTCCAATCTTGACAGGGCTGTTTGGTATTGCGTGTTATTAGGGTCAAGGTTTAGCGCTAATTTAAGTTGGGCGCGACTTTCGTCATACCAACCCTTTTTATAAAAAATTATGGATTGTAAAAAATGCCAGTGCGCCGTGCGTTCGGACATCTTGTCCAATTCAATCTGGGCTTGGTCAATTTTGCCGTCTTTAATCATTTGGTCTATATCGCCCAAATTAGAGCCGTATTCTATCCGAGCTTGCTGCTTTTTACGCATATTGATTATTTCACTATACGCGTTTTCCAAATTCATAAGATTGATAGCGCCTTGGCGTCCCGCTTCGCCTTCTAAGAACCTGTCTTCCGAATATTGCGCTTTTAATTTTTGATAAGCTTGCTCTATATCTTCCATTGACGCGTCAGGCGTTAATTTCAATACTTCATAGGGGTTTTGAGACATTAATTTGCTCCTTTTAATAGTATAGTATTAATATATCACATATTCGCCACAAAACATAAATAATTCTATAATTATTATATTTTTTCTTTATGCAGCTTTTTTTTGGATGTCATAATTAACGAATACTTCCGCCTTAGCCCGTAATATATAATATTGGTAAGCAAATCCCTACCCTCTGTGATAGGCAAAAGATTAAAGTTTTCTATCATTTTGTTAATGGTTATATTAACAACAAAGTCTATATCGCTTTTGTTATCGGCGATAAATTGTTCTTTGTTTTGAAAGTCCCCAAATTTAGCCAAAAACGGATTATAATTTTTGGATTTGCTATCTTCTTTTAAGTCATCCAGCGCGTCCAATAGATACACAAGCTTGCCTAGGTTATATAAAAAATCCTTTAGATTTTGGTTGTCGGCGTCGCCGTTGTGCTTTTTTACCAAAACTAAGACGCAATCTTTAAGCATTACGGCAAAACAATCCGCCGTCTTGTCCAAACTCTCGCAGTTTTCTTTTTCTAAGCGCCTTAACCGCTCGTATTGAGTTTTGATTATTTGGTCGGCTTCTTTTAGCGCGGCAAACGATTTTTTGTAAGGCTTTTTTAACAATCCGCTCAAGACAGCGTTTTTTATTCCGCCGCCGTCAATCTTATTGTCCAAAATATTATGATATGCCAATAACAAATTCAAATCGGTTATGTCTTTTAATAATAAGCTGGACTTGACTATATGTTTTTTCACAAAAGGGTTCAAAATACAGCTTTGGTTGAGAAATTGGGGCAGGGTATTAAGATAGGCGTGCAAAAACACGCCCAAAAACGCTATATCATAATTGGTCGCAAGGCGCGGAATATTGCCAAAATATTTTGCCGTTGTTTTGCATACGCCGCAATAAAAAGCGCGAAAAAGCAAAAAGTCCTTGTTGTAGAGTTTTGATTTGTCAGGGGTAATATAACCATACATAATATTTATAAAATAAGTCCTATCTTTCTATATACCTTTCTCAATGTCTTGTAGCTAGCGTATGTCGCTTTTTGTTTGCCCTCGGCAATTACTTCTTCTAAAAACTGCTTGTCCTTAATAATACGGGCGTATTCGGCTTGAATAGGTTTTAGCCCCTCTATGACGCTTTCGGCGACTTTGATTTTAAACTCGCCATACCCTTTGCCCTCAAACTCTTTTTCGCATTCTAAGATGCTTTTGCCCGTAAAAGCCGAATATATGGTCAAAAGATTGGATATGCCGTGTTTGGACGTCGAATATTTGATTTCATTGCCCGAATCGGTAACAGCACGCTTGAACTTTCTCATAATATCGTCGGGGCTATCCAGCATCATCACAGCGCCGCCGTTGTCCGATTTGGACATCTTTTTTTCAGGGTCTTGCAAGTCCATTATTCTAGCGCCGTCTTTTTTGGACGGAATATAAGGCTCTGGCACTACAAAGGTAGGGCTATATTTATTATTAAATCGCGTAGCGATATCGCGCGTAAGCTCCAGATGCTGTTTTTGGTCGTCGCCCACGGGCACCAAATCGGCTTGATATAATAATATATCCGCCGCCATAAGCACGGGATAGCTAAAAAGCCCGACATTGATATTTTCGGGATGCTTCGCGCTCTTTTCTTTGAATTGGGTCATCCTTCTTGCCTCGCCATACATTGTATAGCAGCTTAACGCCCAAGCAAGCTCGCAATGGGCGGGCACATGGGATTGAATAAATAATGTATTTTTTTTGTAGTCAAGCCCGCAAGCTAAATACAGCGCTATAAGATTGTATGTGTTTTGACGAAGTTGGGCGGGGACTTGAGATATTGTAAGGCTGTGCAAGTCCACTACGCAATAAAAGCAGTCATATTGGTCTTGAAGTTTGACAAAGTTTTTCAAGGCGCCCAAATAATTGCCGATTGTGAGATAGCCGCTGGGCTGGATTCCGCTAAATAACACTTTTTTTTGATTTTCCATAATATTATGTTACCTTAAAAAATTATTTTATAAAGTCCAATAATCTTTGCGCTATTTTTTCTTTTTCTAATACTTCGCTGTGCAATACGGGTTTATCAAAGGCGCTCAAAATCGCCTCGGGCGCGTCTATGCCCGTTTTGGATTGTAGTTTTAGAATCGCTTTTTGGTCGTCCTCGGGCGCGGAATAATTAAGCGCGTCCAGAACATCGGAAGCAAACTTATACGGGCTGGCGGTGGATATTATCACCGTTTTTTTGTGGTCGTCTTCGCTTAACAAATAGCTGTTATAAACCGCCATTGCCACCGCGGTATGCGGGTCGCATAAATAATCCTTTTCCAAATATATATTATGAAGCGTTTCTTTGGTTTGAATATCGTTGGCGTAATCCGCGAAAAATGTCTTTTTGACCGCCGCCAATTCGTCCTTAGTTAAGACATATTCGCCCGATTCAAACAGCGCGCGCATTCTTTCTAAAGTAAGCTCGTCATCTCTAGCTGAAACCTCAAATATAAGTCTTTCGGTGTTTGAGCTAATCAATATATCCATAGAAGGCGAAATTGTTTTTTGCAAAATCCTGCAGGCGTTATAATGCCCCGAAGTCAAAAAGTCGGTCAAGACATTGTTGCTGTTGCTTGCGCAAATAAGCTTGTTTATGGGTAATCCCATCTGTTTTGCGTAAAAGCCCGCCAAAATATTGCCAAAATTTCCGCTAGGTACCGCGAAGTTAATAGTTTCGCCCTCTTTTATCTCGCCTACTTCTAACAAATCCAAATAAGTGGAAAAATAATATATAATCTGGGGCAATAGCCGCCCCCAATTGATTGAATTTGCAGAAGAAAGCAGATATCCCGCTTCTTTAAATTTTTGAACGCGTTCGGGGTCGCAAAAAATCTTCTTTACAGTAGTTTGAGCGTCGTCAAAATTGCCTACAATCCCTAAGGGCAAAACATTATTGCCGTCTTGAATCATCATTTGAAATTTTTGATGCTCGGACACATTGTCGGTGGGATATAATACGGCTATTTTAATGCCCTCTACATTTTTAAAGCCTTCAAGCGCAGCTTTCCCGGTGTCGCCGCTGGTGGCGGTCAGTATCAAAATATTTTCTTTTAGATTGGCTTTTTGTTTGGATTTTTGCATAAGCTCGGGCAGTAGCGTAAGCGCCACATCCTTAAAAGCGCAAGTAGGGCCGTGCCAAAGCTCCAAAACATAAACTGAGTCGTCAAGCTTTATTAAGGGCGCGACTATATTATCCTCAAACCTAGAGATAGACTTTGCTACGCATTGGCTTAACTCGTCTTGGGAAAACTCAGGCAAAAAAGTTTTCAAAATAAAAACCGCCTTGTCCTGATAATTCATAGCCATAAGTTTTTTCAAATCCTCGTTGGAAAACCGCGGCAATGTCTCCGGAACATACAAGCCCCCGTCAGGGCTTATGCCGTCTATTATGGCTTGATAAGACAAAACGGAATGGTTTTTGTTTCTAGTGCTGATGTAACGCATTGTTCATCCTTCTTTTTTATTAGAAAAGGTTTTAACTAATTATACATAAAAAGAAGGATTATGTGAAATCAATCAATTATATTTTTGCAAAAATTCGGGCAGCGATTCGGCGCTTATAGTAACCACAAAATCAGCCTCAAATTTTTGGGATATATCTTCTAACTCTTGAAAGACTTCTTGCGTATCTTCCACGGGCAGATTGACCATATAGGCAAGCCCGTCAATATAAACGGTATTGATGTCATTATTGCAAGCAAGAAGCCCTTTGATAAAGCTAATAGTATGGTCTTTGCCTTTTATGCCGTATTCAAGCGCGTCCACAAACTTAATGGCAGCGTTGATTTGAATGGAATGCTTAGCGTGCGTGGTCAGATATACGGCGGCGCCATCATTTGTTTTTTGGGCGTCATTGGCAGCCTCTATCAATCTTTTGGTTTTGCCCGATCCCTTGCCGCCGTAAATTAAAGATATCATTTTGAATCAATCCTCCTAAAAATGTTTATTTTTTTCATTATACTATATCGGCTATAAGCATTTCAATAGGGTTTTATATTTTTTGGTTAATAGGCGCAATAATCTTGATAATATTTTATGTGATTTTGTCGGGCTAAAAATGACAGGTTCGCTCAAAAAAAGCAATATTTTGATTATTGCCTAGTTTACAAAAAACTTTACGATTACATAAATTTTAAACATAGCGATAAACTAATCATTATAAACGACAAAAAATATTATAAGGAAGCAATATGAATAAAATAAAATGTTCTAATTGTAGCAACGCGCTGGACGCGCAGTATTTGATGTCTTGTCATTCTTGCGGTTCAGTGTTGTGCGACAGGTGCGCCGCCGAAAACGGACTCTTTTGTATGGACTGTTATTCGGGCTTGAGATATTATAATTAAGGCGTTTTTTCATAATAAACCTTAAGAAATATGTGTTTGAATTTTTATAAATAATTTATATTTTAACTCCAAATAAGTAGTTTCAAGCGCTGTAAAAACTTTGTCAATACATTGACTTAATAAGACAAAGAGTCTATAATGATAAAGGTTTATTATGAAAATTTTTTGAGCGCTATTTAGCGCGGTTTGGAGGTTATATAAATGAAAAAAATGACTATTGACGGTAATGCCGCGGCGGCGCATGTAGCGTATGCGTTATCCGAAGTTGCCGCGATTTATCCAATTACTCCGTCCTCTAACATGGCAGAATATGCCGATGAATGGGCTTCCCAAGGACGAAAAAATATTTTTGGACAAACTTTAAAAATAGCCGAAATGCAGTCCGAGGCTGGCGCGGCTGGCGCTTTACACGGAAGTTTGGCTTGCGGCGCGTTGTCCACGACATTTACGGCTTCCCAAGGTTTGTTATTAATGATTCCCAATATGTATAAAATCGCGGGCGAGTTGTTGCCTTGCGTTATTCATGTATCCGCTCGCGCGATAGCGGCTCACGCGCTTTCTATATTTGGCGACCATTCCGATGTTATGGCTACCCGTCAAACCGGTTTTGCTATGATTGCTTCCAACTCTGTTCAAGAAGTTATGGATTTGGCGCTTGTGGCGCATCTTGCTACCCTAAAAAGCAGAGTGCCGTTTTTGCATTTCTTTGACGGATTTAGAACCTCGCACGAGATACGCAAGATTGACGGGATAGATTACGACGAAATAAAATCTTTGGTCGATATGGAAGATATCAAAAAATTCAAGGAATTGGCGCTCAATCCCGAACGCCCCATCCAGCGCGGCACGGCGCAAAACCCCGATATCTTCTTCCAAAACAGAGAAGCGGCGAACAAATACTATCAAGCCGTGCCCGAAATCGTCCAAGAGCAAATGGACAAGGTTTTCAAGTTAACGGGCAGAAGATATAATTTATTTGATTATTTTGGCGCGCCCGACGCCGAAGATGTCATAGTCATTATGGGCAGCGGCGCGGAAGCGGTAGAAGAAACAGTTCAATATCTCAATAATCAAGGTAAAAAGGTCGGCGTTGTCAAAGTAAGGCTTTATAGACCTTTTGACACCAAAGCGTTTGTAAACGCTTTGCCCAAAACCGCCAAAAAGATAGCTGTTCTGGACAGAACAAAAGAACCCGGCGCGGCTGGCGAGCCGTTATATCAAGATGTTTTGGCGGCGCTGAAAGAAAACGGCGTTAACGACTTGGTTGTCGTAGGCGGAAGATACGGAATGGGCTCAAAAGAGTTTAACCCCACCCATGTCAACGCCATATTCAAAAATTTAGAAAACCCCGTTCCTAAAAATCATTTCACGGTTGGGATAAAGGACGATGTAACCAATACATCATTAGAGTGCGACGAGTTTATCAACGCAAGCCCCGAAGGCACAATCCGTTGCAAGTTTTTTGGTTTGGGCTCGGATGGAACTGTTGGCGCCAACAAAAACAGCATCAAGATAATCGGCGACCATACCGACATGCATGTTCAAGGCTATTTTGTGTATGACTCCAAAAAATCCGGCGGCTTGACTATCTCGCATTTGCGGTTTGGGCATAAGCCTATTCAATCCACCTATTTGATTGATCAGGCGGACTTTGTGGCTTGCCATAACCCCTCTTATGTGACCCGTTATGATATGGTAGGCGATCTAAAAAAAGACGGTACATTCTTGCTTAACTCCCATTGGGATTTGGAAGCTATGGAAAGAGAATTGCCCGCCACGCTCAAAAACCAAATAGCTCAAAAAAATATAAAGTTTTATAATATAGACGCGAGAAAAATCGCCGAAGAAACAGGGCTTGGAAACCGCATTAATGTCGTAATGCAGGCGGCGTTTTTCAAGCTGGCTAATGTCATTTCTTATGAAGACGCCGAAAGATATATGAAAGAAGCGGCTCAAAGGTCTTACGGCAAAAAGGGCGAAAAAGTTGTCAAGGCTAATTGGGACGCCATTGATAGAGCTATAAGCGGTCTTGTGGAAATCAAATATCCCGAAAGCTGGGCTGATACGACTCAAGGCGCTGAAGTTGAGCAACCCCATGTGGACGAATACTTTAAGAATTTTATAAGCGTTATCTTATCTCAAAAAGGCGACTCGTTGCCTGTGTCCGCGTTCAGCCCTGACGGTTCTGTTCCCACAGGCACGACTAGATTTGAAAAACGCGGCATCGCGCCCAAAGTGCCCAAATGGATTCCCGAAAACTGTATCCAATGCAATATGTGCGCTATGGTTTGCCCGCACGCTGTAATAAGACCGTTGCTTGCTAAGCCCGACTCTTTGGCTAATAA
>DUVY01000061.1 GCA_012840805.1 Clostridiales bacterium
GGTATGAGTTTGGCGTATGACCAAAGACGAAACAAGCTTGCGGAAAATATGCAAAAAGCTATAGAGCTAGGCGTTGACGAAGATAAAAAAGAAGTATTTACCAAGTGGATAGAGACCAAAGACGATGGCGAATTGTCCAAAGAACCTAGCGAACAAATCAAGCGCTTTATTGACGAGACGGCGGCTCAAGCCAGCGGCGAATTAAAGGCTGTTTTACAAGAGATCGCCCAAAACAAAGAATGCCTTGTCAAAAAATCCATATGGATTATTGGCGGCGACGGCTGGGCTTATGATATAGGCTATGGCGGACTTGACCATGTTTTAGCCTCGGGCGCCGATGTCAATGTATTGGTGCTTGATACCGAAGTGTATTCTAACACCGGCGGTCAAGCGTCCAAAGCGACGCCTATGGGCTCGGTCGCTAAGTTTGCGGCAAGCGGAAAACAGACCAAGAAAAAAGATTTGGGAATGATGGCTATGAGTTACGGCTATGTCTATGTGGCGCAAGTGGCTATGGGCGCTAATATGAATCAGTTGATAAAAGCCATGATAGAAGCCGAAAAATACAAAGGACCTTCGCTGATAATAGCTTATTCTACTTGTATCAACCACGGCATAGATATGTCCAATGGTCAATTAATAACCAAAAAAGCAGTAGAGAGCGGATATTGGCATTTGTATCGATATAATCCTGATTTGGAACTAGAAGGCAAAAACCCGTTTGTCTTAGATTCAAAAGAGCCTACAGGCGACTATAAAGAATTTATCCTAAGAGAAACGCGTTACGCGGCATTGAAAAAGACCAACCCTGAAACTGCTGAGAAGCTGTTTGAAAAAGCCGAAGCCAACGCTAAAGAAAGGCTCAAAAACTACCAAAAACTTACTCAAAAAGCCGAATAAAATCTTTATAAAATCCTCTCAAACAAACTTGAGAGGATTTTTAAATTTTAGAGGCAAACTTATAGCGCACATAATAATAAAGGCATTTTATTAAATATGGCGCCGTATTTAATGATATAAATTAAGCTTTATTTTTGTCCCTTTTAGGTTATCTATAAAGGGATTTTTTTGGTCGTTTTGATTATTGTTACAACACCGCAACAAACAATCATTGTTTAAAAATGCGCTATTATGGTATCTTATTATTAAGGAATTAAAATGATGTTTTTTGATAGCGATAACTCTTAGCGTAAAAAATGCAACATTTTTTAATAAAAAATGCAATTGCTTTTTTGGGCTAATAATGAGAAAAAGATATTTGAATAATGTTGCGCCCTTTATAAAAACAATAAGGACAAAGGATTATTCCAAAAACAAGAGAAAAAATTGGCGATAACGCAATTAAGTTTCAAAAAAAGGAGAAGAGAATAATGAGAAAACCCAAATACGCTATTATAGCCCCTACGAGTATGGGGATAAGAATAACGCCTACAGACAGACAGCCTGTGCATTTGAGCTCGACTTATCAAATGCAAGTGACTAGCGCGGAAAGCAATGTTTTGAGTATTTCCGCAGGGCTGGGACTTAGAACCAAAGTATTAACTACATTTGTCAAAGACAGTCCTATCGCCTATCTGATAAAGTCCAATTTAAGAGCCAGAGGCGTTGATTATGAAGGACCCGAAGTGCCTCAAGGCGGACCTTGGGGACATCGCCATCAGTTTAATATAGCCGACAGCGGTTACGGCATGCGCGCACCTAGGGTTTGGAATGACCGCGCGGGCGAGGTCGGGCTGACCTTGAATATAAAAGATTTTGATACAGAAAAGATATTCAAAGATGAAGGCGCTCAAATCTTGCATATAAGCGGATTGATAGCCGCGCTTTCGCCCGATACAGGCAACTTTTGTTTGGAAGCCGCCAAAGCCGCTAAAAAATACGGAACTAAGATTTCGTTTGACTTAAATTATCGGGCGTCTTTTTGGAAAGGCAGAGAAGACACTCTCAAAAAAATATTTACCGAAATCGCATCCAACGCCGACATATTAATAGGCAATGAAGAGGATTTCCAGCTTTGTTTGGGCGTGCCTGGTCCCGAAGCCGGCGGAAAGGATATAAACTCTCAAATTGACAACTTCAAAGGTATGATACAAAACGCGAAAAAACTCTATCCCAATACCCAAGTTTTCGCTAACACATTGCGTCAAGTTATCTCGGCCAACACTCATCTTTGGGGCGCGATTATGCTTTATAAAGACGAATGGAATGTGGTTGAGTTAAGAGAGATTCCTGTCCTAGACAGAATAGGCGGCGGGGACGGCTTTGTGGGCGGTCTGTTATACGCGATTGCGCAAGGCTGGGAAGCCAAAAAATGCATCCAATTCGCGTGGGCAAGCGGCGCTTTTGTTGCCACATTGCTTAACGATTACGGCACTCCCATTGACGAGAGACAGATTTGGGATATATGGGCGGGCAACGCTAGAGTAATAAGATAAATTTTAATTTGGCTATATTTTTTTGAAAACAGGAGAACTAACAACTATGGAAAAAGCGGATATAGGAATGGTAGGTCTTGCCGTTATGGGAGAAAACCTTGTAAAGAATATGCTAAGCAAGGGATATTCGGTAGCGGTTTATAATAGGGAACTAGAAGCTGTAACAGACTTTGTGGAAAAAAAGGCAAAGGGTCAAAAAGTCATCGGGACTTATTCATATAAAGAATTAGCGGAAAATGTAAAAAAGCCCCGAAAGATTATGCTTATGATACGGGCGGGCAAGCCTGTGGACGAAGTTATAGAAAACATTATTCCATATTTGGAAGAAGGCGACATAATAATTGACGGCGGGAACTCGCATTTTCCCGACACAATCAGAAGAACGCAATATTTGGAAAGCAAAGGCCTGTTGTTTATAGGAACGGGCGTATCGGGCGGCGAAGAGGGCGCGTTGAAAGGCCCGTCTATGATGCCTGGCGGTTCTTTAGAAGCGTGGGAACATGTGAAGCCGATTTTTCAAAGCATAAGCGCCAAAGTAAACGGCAATTCTTGCTGCCAATGGATAGGCGAGAACGGAGCGGGACATTTTGTCAAGATGGTCCACAACGGCATAGAATACGGCGATATGCAGCTTATATGCGAAACCTATCATTTTATGAAAGAGTATTTGGCTTTGTCCACAGAAGATATGCGTAAAATTTTCGCGGATTGGAACGAGTCCGAGCTTAACAGTTATTTGATAGAAATAACTTCCAATATTTTGGCTGTTAAAGATACCGACGGACAGCCTTTGGTAGATAAGATTTTGGACGCAGCTGGCCAGAAAGGCACGGGCAAATGGACTGTAATATCATCTATGGAAGAGGGAGTGCCCTTGTCATTGATCGCCGAAGCGGTTTACGCCAGATGCCTCTCTTCCATAAAAGACGAAAGAGTAGCGGCGTCAAAAGAATACGCCGAGTGTAAAAAGATTGATAAATATGACGGCGACAAAGCTGAGTTTATTGAGAATCTAAAAAAAGCGCTATACGCGTCCAAAATTATCTCATACGCTCAAGGCTTTTCGCTTATGAGAACGGCCGCCAAAACATATAATTGGAACTTAAACTATGGCGGAATCGCTTTGACTTGGCGGGGCGGCTGTATTATAAGGTCGGCGTTTTTGGACAAAATAAAAGAAGCGTATCAAAAAAATCCTGATTTGGAAAATTTGTTATTGGACGACTATTTCAAAACAACCATAAAAGATTCAGTAGAAAGCTTGAGAAAGGTGGTAGCGACCGCCTGTCTTAATAAAATACCCATGCCCGCTATGAGTTCGGCTTTGAGTTATTTTGACGGTTACACTAACGAAGTTTTGCCCGCTAATTTATTACAAGCCCAAAGGGATTATTTTGGCGCGCATACTTACGAAAGAATAGACGCCCCTAGAGGCAAGTTTTTCCACACCAATTGGACGGGCGAAGGCGGGGACACGGCCTCCACAAAATACGAGGTATAAAAATGGACAATATAAGTCTTGTTTCTAACAATAAAAGAGGCTTGTCACAAGAACAAATCAACCAAGCGCTTATTGATAGCTTGAAATGCAAAAAATTGAATAAAGTCCTTATCGTTCCGCCCGACTTTACTAGATTTCATTCCAACGCCGGATATATTACCAATTTTTATTATCATATGTTAAAGGATATCGCCCAAGTTGATATTATTCCGGCGCTGGGCACGCATGCGCCTATGACCCAAGAAGAATGCGAAAAGATGTTTGGGGATATCCCGTATGAGAAATTTATTACCCATAATTGGCGGGAAGATGTCATAACAATAGGGACCGTTCCTGAAGGGTTTTTGCGCGAAATTTCCGAAGACACATATACTTCGGCTGTGGAATGTCAAGTCAACAAGATATTGTTTGATAATTATGATTTGGTAGTCTCAGTGGGTCAAGTTGTTCCTCACGAAGTTATAGGGATGAGCAATCATTCAAAAAATATTTTTGTCGGACTGGGAGGCAGCAAGATTATCAACGCTTCGCATATGGTGGGGGCTTTGTATGGCTTAGAAAGAATGATGGGCAAAGACCATACGCCTACTAGAAAATTGCTGGATTATTGTTTGAAAAACTTTTTGAGTAATATTAATATTCTTTGGGTTTTGACTGTAACCACAGCTCCGCAAGACGAGATAATAACTCACGGTCTATTTATAGGCGAGGATAGGCGTCCGCTAGAAGAAGCCATAGAGCTTGCCAAAGTCAAAAATATGGACATCGTCCAAAAGCCTATCAAAAAATGCGTGGTCTATCTTGACCCAAAAGAGTTCAAAAGCACATGGCTTGGCAATAAGGCTGTGTATAGGACGCGTATGGCTATCGCCGACGGCGGAGAATTGATAGTATTGGCGCCGGGCGTGAATACCTTTGGCGAAGACCAAGAAATAGACCGCCTTATAAGAAAATACGGCTATGTCGGCAGAGAAAAAGTGATAACGCTTTTTAAAGAATGCGACGACCTAAAAAACAATATGAGCGCGGCGGCGCATTTGATACACGGCTCGTCGGACGGCAGGTTTGGAATAACTTACGCCGTGGATAAGATAAGCAAAGAAGAGGTAGAGCAAGTTAATTATCGCGCCGCGGACTTTAACGAGATGGTTGAGCTTTATCCATATCACAATCTTAAAACGGGATGGAATATTGTTAATGGCGAGGAAATATATTATATTCCCAATCCCGCTTTGGGTCTTTGGATAGAAAAGGGGAGGCTTTAAGAGTGAAAAAAACTCTAAAAATTAGTCTTTCGGCTATATTTATGGCTATGGGTATGTTTTTGCCGTTTTTGACGGGACAAATACCCCAAATAGGCAATATGCTTTTGCCGATGCATTTTGGGGTTTTGTTGTGCGGGCTTATTTGCGGTCCTTTTTATGGACTGGCGGTCGGCTTTATTACGCCTTTGCTTAGGTCGGTATCGTTTGGGATGCCGCCCATGTTTCCCAACGCCGCCGCTATGGCGTTTGAGTTGGCTACATACGGCTTTGTGATAGGCTTGATTTACTCTAGATTTAAGGGCAACAAAATCGCTTTGTATGTTTCTTTGATAATCTCAATGATCGCCGGTCGGATTGTTTGGGGCGCGGTTTCAATTGTTTTTTATGGCTTCGCGCAAAAGACATTCACTTGGGCGATTTTTCTAGGCGGCGCTTTTGTAAAGGCCGTCCCCGGCATTATTTTACAAATACTATTGGTCCCAGTCCTTGTTATGCTTTTTGAAAGATATTTTGAATCTAAACAAGCGCTAGAAAAAGCGTGAAGATTTTATAATATCTTTTAGATAGATAATCCATATTGCCCTTTAGGTTTGACCATAAAGGGTATTTTTATTTTAATAATTTGGCAAAGTCTTATCAAAAGCAATCAAAATAACATTATAATTATCGCCATTTTCTTTGCGCCGCTTAATCTTATCAAAAGGCATTTTAAAAGTGTTGCCAATCATATTATATTTTTATGACAATTAAAAAATTTATTAAGATTTTGCCTTATGTTTTTTTGGCTGGGATTTTGATATGCGTTCCTGCTTTTGTGTTGCCTAATCTAAAAAAAGACTATAAGCCTCAAGATAAGACTATTCAAGGCGTTGTTTCTATGTGGCATATAGAAAATTTTGAGGGCGGAAGCAGTAGCCGCCATCAATTTTTATTAAGCCAAATGATTGCCCTAGAAAAAAAGCATAAGGGCTTATTGGTAAGCATTCAGTCTTTGACCAAAGCCCAAGCCCAAGACCAAATAGAAAATGGGATATTACCCGATCTGGTAAGTTTCGGGACGGGAGTCGGCGATATCTTCGCCGATTACGCACAAGATTATCAAGGGCGGCTTAATATAAGGCCTGAGTTTATAAAGGCGGGCGAAAAAGGCGGCAAGGTAAAGGCTGTGGCGTATATGACGGGCGGGTATTTGATATTTTGCAACAGCGAATTGGCAAAAACAATGGGTATTGACACAAATAATAATTTGATAAATAATATATTTATTGACGGGTATGTATATAACAAGGGCAAAAGCATAAGATATTCTTTAGTGACGGCTAGAGAAAACAACCTTCCGCTTGCGGCGGTATTAAAAAACACAATTGGCGTTTTTCAAAAAAACTCTTATTTTGAGGCACAAAGCGAATTTGACGCTTATAATATGTTTGTTTCTAAAAACGCTTTGATGTTATTGGGCACCCAAAGAGATTTAAACAGGGTCATTAACCGCATCAATCAAAACAATATGTTTGAGAGCGAGATACTATACCTCAAAGGCTATACCGACCTAGTCCAATATTTGAGCGTTACGGCAAAGACCGCGGAAAAACAACAAAAGGCGCGATTGATAATTGAGTATTTGACAAACAATTACGCCCAAAGCGCGCTTTGCGAGATGGGGATGTTTTCCGTGGATGGCGACAACTATCATACTCACGATATGCTAAAAAAAATGCAAAACGCGATTAACCACCCGCTTATTACGCCCAACGCTTTTTCGGGACAGGACACAATGGATTATTATCACGATTTGTGTAAAAAAGCGCTAAACGGCGATACCCAAAGCCTAAATGAAATAAAAGCTGAGCTTGGGTTATAATTTTTTTAAGGTGTTTATATGATTAGATTTGAAAATATTGAAATTTTACAAAACGAAAATTTGGCAAAATATACTACCATAGGCATTGGCGGCAACGCCGATTATTTTATCAAAATCAGCGACAAGCCGCAATTATACGCCGCGATAGAATGGGCGCAAAAAAACAACTTGCCCATAACCGTCATAGGTCGGGGCAGTAAGTCGTTAATAAGCGATAAAGGCGTAAGGGGAGTTGTGTTGCAGCTTGTGGGTATGGACTCAATCGTCATTGACGATATATTTGTATATGTGGAATCGGGCGCGAGCCTTATTAGGCTTGCCAACTTGACAATCTCAAGAGGCTTAAGAGGGCTAGAATGGGCGGTAGGCATCCCGGCGTCTTTGGGCGGGGCTTTGGTAATGAACGCGGGCGCTTATGGCGGGTCAATAGCGGATTGCGTGTTAAGCGTTGAGTTTTTTAACGGGTCTAGCTTTGAGACTTGGTCCAATGAGCGATGCGGGTTTGGTTATAGAAAAAGCGTTTTTATGGATAATCCCCAATACATAATAACGGCGGCAAAGCTGGGGCTTGTTCCCGACAAAAAAGAAAAACTAGAGCAATTGGCGGCAGAATATAAAGCCAAACGACAGCAGTCGCAACCGTCAGGCAAAAGTTTGGGCAGCGCCTTTAAAAAGATGAAAGACAATATCGCGCCGGGCGAAATTTTGGACAAAGCGGGGCTAAAAGGCTATACAATAGGCGGGGCGATGATATCGCCCGCGCACGCAAATTTTATCATAAATAAAGGCGACGCTACTTGCCAAGATGTTTTGATACTGTTAGAATATATGCAAGACATAATTTATGAAAAAACAGGGCTGACGCCTGAATTGGAGATTAGGCTGCTCGGAGAATTTTGATGAAATTTTTGGGCGATTATCATACGCACACTATTTACAGCCATGGACTTGGCATGATAGAACACAATGTCATTCAGGCGGTAAAAAAGGGTTTTAAACAAATAGCGATTACGGACCACGGTTTTAGACATGTCGTGTTTAATGTCAGAAGATTTGACTTCAAATACATGCGGCAGGATATTGAAAGAATCAAAGACAAGTATGACATAGATATTTTTTTGGGGCTTGAGACCAATTTACAATCCAACGAAGGTCATATTGACTTAAAACCTCAAGATATAGACAAGCTTGATATAATACTTTGCGGCTATCATAAATTTATCTATCCCTCGTCCCTAAAAGCGTTTTTTTCTTTTTATATGCCTAACAAATTGCCGCGTCATAAAAAATCCGATTTGAGAAAGGGACGAAATACCGAAGCTTACCTAAAAGCTATCAACCGCTATCCTATAGATATAATAGTGCATCCCAAATACGGCATAGAAATGAATGTGGTAGAAATCGCCAAAGAATGCAAAAGGCTGGGCGTATATATTGAGTTAAACGGCAAAAGAATAAGCATGACCGAAGAGGAAGTGCTGGCTACGGCCGAAACGGGAGTCGGGTTTATAGTCAATTCGGACGCTCACAGTCCCGACAAGGTAGGGGATTTTACCGTTCAAGAAGAATGGATAAAAAAACTTAACCTAAATCCCGACCAAATTGTCAATCTGGACAAAATCCCCAAGTTTAGAAGCCGCAAACTAAAGGGGTTGGATTAATGGATCTTATAATTGTAAGCGGAATGAGCGGAGCGGGCAAATCAACTTGTCTTAACGCCTTAGAGGATTTGGGCTTTTATTGTATGGATAACATTTTGCCCCAGCTTATCCCCGACGCCGTTCAAGCGATGGTAATCAGCCGAGAAAAGATTTATGAGGGCTTTCGTATCGCGATAAGCGCGGACGCGAGAGTGGGCGAGTTTTTTTCGGAAATTTATTCCGCGTTGGACAAAATCAAAATACAAGGCTTTAATTATCAGTTGTTGTTTTTGGACGCCGAAGACGATGTTTTGATAAATCGCTTCAACGAGACCAAAAGAGCGCATCCGTTGGCTAAAGGGCTTCCTATTTATCAAGCGATAGAAAAAGAGCGCAAGCTGTTAAAAGACTTAAAAAACTCGGCAGATATTATAATAGACACCACTTCTTTGGATATAAAAGGACTAAAGCAAAAAGTATATGACGCCTTTGAGTCTATCCAAACTCATCAGGGCGTGGCGATAGTAACATTCGGTTACAAAAGAGGCATCCCCAAAGATTGCGATATTGTTTTTGACGTGAGATTTTTGGACAACCCCCATTATATAAAAGAACTAAAGGACCTTACTGGCAAAGACCCTCAGGTTCAAGAGTTTGTTTTTCGCGACGGGCGCGCCGAAGAATATTGCAGGCATATGCTTGAGCTGTTGCTTTTTGTATTAAGAGATTATCACAAAGAGGTCAAACAGCTTTTGACCGTAGGCATCGGCTGCACAGGCGGCAAGCATCGGTCGGTGGCATTGGCGGAAAGGCTAAAATTAATGCTTAGCGAAAACGGCTATAATGTGGAGACCTTTCATAGAAATCTTTTGATGGAATAGTCCCTAAAATGACATTATCCCAAAGAGCAAAAAGCACTATAATCAAAAAACCTTTGGACGAAGGCTATGCTTTGGCTGAGTTGTCGGCCATCATTCATTCCGCGGGCAGCATAGTCATATCTCAAGGCGCTTTGAGCATTGAGATCATAAGCGAAACCAAAAACTTAAGCCGCAGAATCCAAAAAATTTTGAATGTTTTATACGGCGTTAATATAAAGACCACGGACGATATCTTAATAGGCAAACAGATGTATAAAACCATAATACCCGAAAAGGTAGCCCAAATGGTATTAAAAGATTGCGCTATCTTAGAGCGCAACGACCAAGGCGGTTTGTCAATCGTAAGCGGCATTGATAAGCATCTTGTTATGGATACGCCCAGCCGTTACGCTTATATAAGAGGCGCTTTTTTGGGCGGCGGGTATATAACCGAAGGCAAAAGTTATAGATTAGAATTTGTTTTTTCCAACAAAGAATTTGCCAAAGATTTTCAAAATTTGTTGCGACAGGTTGATATTATAGCAAAAAACACCTTGCGAAAAACAAAAAATGTATTATACTTAAGTAGTAGCCAATATATATGCAATCTTTTGGCGGGTATCGGCGCTGACGCGACGGTCTTGCATATATACAGCGAACTTGTCAATCGTTCGGTCAGAAACACCGCCAACAGAACGGCTAATTGCATAAGCGCCAACATTGACAAGGCGGTAGATACCGCCCTAAAACAGGCAAAGGCAATAGAAATTATAGAACAGAATAAAGGTTTGGACTTTTTGCCTCAAAAACTAAAAGAAGCGGCGCTTGCGCGGAAGCAAAACCCTTCAGCGACATTGCAAGAGATTGCCGACGAGCTAAACTTGTCCAAAAGCGGAATCAATCATAGAATGTCTAAGATCATAGAAATATCTAACAAAATAATGGAGGGCGATGATGCCAAGTAAAGAAGTCACCGTGCAAAAAAAAGGGGGTATTCAAAACAAAGACGCCGCGTATTTGGTCCAAAGAGCAATGCGTTACGAGAGCGAGATTACATTTGAGCAAAAGTTCAAAAAAATCAACGCCAAAAGCATTATGGGCGTCATCTCTTTGGCGTTAAAAGAGGGGGACAAAGTATTAATAAGCGCCAGTGGCAACGATGCCGAAGAAGCCATAAAAGATATTTCATCAATTCTTGAGTCCGAATAATAATGGATGTTTATTTAAAAAATGTAAATATATAATTTTTTAACGAGACAAAGATATTCTTTGCCCGATGGTTTTTTGTTTTTTTAGGCTAATATTTTTAAAAGGGAAAGTGTTTGACTTATAGTATATTAGTGTTATTATTTAGTTTATGAAACCATTTGTCCATTTGCATTTACATACCGAATACAGCCTGTTAGACGGGGCAATTAGATTAGACGAGTTATTCCAAAGATGTTACGAGCTTAATATGCCGGCTGTGGCTATGACCGACCACGGCAATATGTTCGCGGCTTGCAAGTTTGACGCAGCCGCGGTTAATTTTACCGAGGGCGATTCATCTGATGTGGAGGCGTTCCACAAAGCCAATAAAAAATACAAGGTCAAGCCTATTTTGGGGTGCGAGTTTTATGTCGCCGAGAATATGCATATAAAAGAGACCAAAAGCGGCAAGATGCCCAAGTTCAATCATTTGGTCTTGCTAGCAAAAAACAATGTCGGATATTCCAATCTAGTAAAACTTAATTCTTTGGCTTACGCCGAGGGCTTATATTATAAGCCCCGTATAGACCATAAACTTTTGAAAGACCATTGCGACGGGCTTGTTGCGCTTTCGGCTTGTATCGCGGGCGCGATTCCGCAGGCTATTTTGGAAGGCGATTTGGAAAAAGCCCAAAAAATCGCTCTGATGTATAAGGATATGTTTGGGGATGATTTTTATCTGGAACTTCAAAACCATTTTATTGACAAGCAAGCCATAGTCAATCCCCAGCTTATAGAACTAGGCAGAAAACTTAATATCAAGCTTGTCGCGACTAATGATTGTCATTATTTAAGAAAAGAAGACGCCGAGATGCAGAGCGTCTTGCAATGCATAGCGTTTAGGGAAACGCTTAATAACCGTTCCAGCGCCGAGGACGGCGATTATTTTCCCACAAGCGAGTTTTATCTCAAAAGCTACGACGAAATGCATAAGCTTTTTGGGCATATAGAAGAAGCGCTTGAAAACACTTTGGAGATTGCCGAAAAATGCGATATGCGCCTAAGTTATAGAAAAGAGCTTCTGCCCAATTATATCCCACCCGACAAAAAAGAACCTTATGAATATTTGCGCGAGCTTACATACGAGGGCATAAACAAAAAATACAAAGAAGTTACTCAAGAAATTATTGACAGAGCGGAGTATGAGCTTGATGTCATTAACAGATTGGGCTTTGTTGAATATTACCTTATCGTATGGGATTTTATAAACTATGCCGAAAAACAAGGCATACCCGTAGGACCGGGCAGGGGTAGCGGCGTGGGCAGCATAGTCGCTTACGCGACGGGCATTACCAAAGTAGAGCCGCTAAAATACGGCTTGCTTTTTGAGAGATTTCTCAACGAAGAGCGCGTTTCTATGCCCGACTTTGATGTGGACTTTTGTTTTGAAAGGCGCGGCGAAGTCATAGATTATGTGGTGCGAAAATACGGCGCGCGCAATGTTTCCCAAATAATTACCTTTGGCACGCTCGCGATGAAGGCGGCTATTAAGGATGTGGCGAGAGTTTACGGCGAGCCTTACAGCCTAGCCGACAGGATAACCAAACTAATAGGCATGATTGACAAAAAAGCGAAATTAATAGACTTGGTAGGGCGGGGCAACAACGATTTTGTAATCCCCGAGCTAAAGGCTATGTATGACAACGAGCCCGCTGTCCAAAGAATAATAGACATGGCTACGCGCATAGAAGGCATGCCGCGACAGACGGGTATGCACGCCGCCGGCGTAGTTATTTGTAAAGATGTAATCAGCGACCATGTGCCTTTGCAAATGAGCGGAACGGATATCACCACTCAGTTTGACATGCTGGAAGTGGAAAAGCTCGGTCTTTTGAAAATGGACTTTCTCGGGCTTAGAACCTTGACTGATATATCCAAAGCGGTAGAATTGGTCAAGCAGACCAAAGGCATAGACATTGATTTTTATGATATGGAATATGACGATCCAAATGTCTATAAACTCATAGGCGAGGGCGATACGCACGCGGTGTTCCAGCTAGAAGGCGAAGGGATGAAAAACTTTATGCGCCATCTCAAGCCGACTTGTTTGGAGGATGTTATCGCGGGCATCTCAATATTCAGACCCGGTCCTATGAAGTTTAAGGACCAATACATAGAGGGCAAAAACAATCCCGAAAGCGTGAAATACGACCATCCTTTGTTAGAGTCCATACTTAAAGTCACTTACGGGGTTATCGTATATCAAGAGCAAGTTATGCAGATTGTGCGCAAACTCGCGGGCTATTCTTTGGGCAGAGCCGATATTGTAAGGCGTATGATGTCCAAGAAAAAAGAAAGCGAGATGAAAAAAGAGCAAAAAATCTTTTTATACGGCGACCCAAACGACCCCAGCATTACGGGCGCTGTCAAAAACGGCGTGCCCGAAGATGTGGCGATAAACATTTTTAACAAAATATTGGACTTTGCCGCTTACGCGTTTAACAAATCTCACGCGGCTGCTTACGCGTATCTTGCTTATCAAACGGCTTATCTAAAATGCTATCACAAGATAGAATATATAACCGCGGTGTTAAACAACCGCATCACCAATATAGACGAAATCCGAAATTATCTATTATATCTAAAAGAAAGCGGAATAGATGTTTTGCCGCCCGATATCAATCATTCTCAAGTTATGTTTTCGGTGGAAGGCGGCGCGGTAAGGATAGGGCTTGCCGCCATAAAGAATGTGGGAGTCAAGGCGATTGAGAGCATAATCAACGAAAGAGAGCAAAACGGAAAATTTGTCAGCTTTAATGACTTTATAAAGCGGGTTGACAGTTCGGCGCTGAACAAAAAACTCTTAGAAAGCCTTATTCTCGCGGGCGCGTTTGATTGTTTTAAGGCATACCGCAGCCAGCTTATGAGCGTTTATGAGTCTTTGGTTGACCGCGCTTCCCAAGAAAAAATGATGAAAGAAACGGGTCAGATGTCGCTGTTTGATATGATGGGTCAATCGGCGCCCTCGGATGAGTTTCCCAATATAGACGAATACAGCCTAAAAGACAAATTAGCTAAAGAAAAAGAAGTTTTGGGCGTATATGTAACGGCGCATCCTTTGGACGAATACAGGGAAAAGCTGTCGGCTTTTGGGTTTTCGTCTAGAGCTTTGGAAGACACCACATTAGACGAAGAAGGCAATATCCATTATGTAGCGGTAACGGACAGGATGAAGGTTGAGTGCGGCGGGTTGATTGTGGACGCGCGCAAGATAATAACCAAAAGAAACAATCAAGAGATGGGCGCTTTCAAGCTAGAGGATTTGTATGGAACATTGGATATTATGGTTGGCTCAAGAAATTATCAGCAGCTAAAATCTAGGATAATACCCGATACTGTGGTTACCGTTAAGGGTTCGTTATCCGTAAGAGAAGGCGAAACGCCTGTGATTTGGGCGGACGATATAATTCCTTGGACAGAAGACCCGCATACCGCCCAAGCCAATGTGCTGAAAAAGCTATATTTAAGAATGGATGTTCCGATTAATCCCCAAACCAAAGAGCCAGAATTTCCCGATAAGCTTATGAATATTATATATGCGCATATGGGCGCAAGTCCAATAATAGTAATGGACGCCAAGACCAGAAAAACATATCAATTGCCCGTTACCGTCAATGTGGAAAACGGGTTATTGGTTGAGCTTTTGGCTGTTTTGCCCAGCGAAGATATAAGATTGGTGACAAAAAACCTGTAATAACATAATTTGAAAAAAGTTTGAGAAAGATAACAAATATATAGTATAATATTAATATAGATAAAAATTTTTCCAAAAAACCTTTATTTTAGGAGTATGAGCGAAATATGTTTAAAGATGATACTCAATCGTATGTAGTCATAAAAGCTTTGAGCGACGATGTCAGCATTATAGGTCTGACGCGCGGAGAGGAAACTCGCACGCAGCACACCGAAAAGCTGGGCGCGGGCGAAATAATGATAGCGCAGTTTACCGAAAGGGTTTCCGCAATAAAAGTCAAAGGCAACGCCGAAGTTTATACGGCATACGGGGTAATAAAAACCGGAAAAAATTGACATAAGTTTTGTGAAAACAACGCGTTTTGCGTTTGGTTGCAGTTTTTTTAATATAATTTTCTTGGGCTTGAGTAAAAATTATTCTAAAAGACCACTAACAAAAAAACACTAGACGAAAAAAATTTTTTTAAGGGAACATAGCGATATGAAAAAAATAGGTGTTATCACAAGCGGCGGCGACGCGCCGGGCATGAACGCGGGAATAAGAGCCATAGTCAGATACGGCATTTATCTGGGTATGCAAGTTTATGGCATAGAAAGAGGTTACGCGGGACTTATTGAGGATACTATTTATCCGCTTAATATGCGTAGCGTATCCGATATAGTGCATCGAGGCGGCACAATTCTAAAGACCGCGAGATGCCCCGAGTTTAAAGAAAAAGAAGGTCAAGACCGCGCCATTGAGATCATCAAAAAAAGAGGGCTTGAAGGCATAATCGTAATGGGCGGCGACGGCTCTTTTATGGGCGCTAAGATTTTGTCCGAGCGCGGAATCCCCACTATCGGCATTCCTTGCACTATTGATAATGACTTGCCCTATACCGATTACACGATTGGATTTGACACAGCGGGAAATACCGCGTTGGACGCTATCAACAAGTTAAGGGATACTATGACTTCGCACGAGAGAATAAGCATTGTGGAAGTAATGGGCAGGCATTGCGGCGATATCGCGCTATACGCTGGTATCGCGGGCGGCGCCGAGATGATTTTGGTTCCCGAAAAGAAATTTACGATAGAGTCGCTTTGCAAAAAACTTATAGAAAGCTATGACGAGGGCAAAAAGTCGGGTATCATAGTGCTGGCAGAGGGGGCGGGGCACGCGGAGGATTTGGCAAGAGAAATTAACGCGCGCACCAATTTTGAAGTCAGAGCCACTGTTTTGGGGCATATACAGCGCGGCGGCGGACCCTCAATGGTTGACCGTATTTTAGCCACCAAGTGCGGCGTTCACGCTGTCAAGCTTTTGAAAAAAGGCGTGGGCAATCGCGTGGTAGGCATAAAAAACAACAAAATTATAGATATGGATATTACGGAGGCTATATCCCTAAAGCGCAAGTTTGACCAGAGTCTTTATAATATAGCCGAAATAGTGTCGTTGTGATTATTTTTTGGACGGTTATTTTTATAAATTCTTGAGAAAATTATCATAATCAATCCCTATAAAAATAGGGATTTTTTTATTTTAAAATAAATGTAGCGCATTCGGCGTCCTTTTCCGCCGCCAGCACGGTAATTCCTATGGCGTGGCATTTGTCGTGTTTTTGGAATATGCAGGGCGCGATACAATCCACTTTGGTATTGACGCTGTAATCAGGCTTGGTCTGATCCATTCCGATTTCAAACATTACATCGTCTTTTTTGGATTGGTCAATAGTATATGTATGGCATTTTGAGTCCGTTCCGACCTTAATTTCATCCGCGCAGCAGCAATAGCCTTTGTTATAGACGCACACTTTCATAGCGCATTTTAAGTCTTTCATAAAGCAACCCGCCTTTTTTAGAATGTATATACATAGTATCTATCGGTTTTTGATTTTTATTCTTGAGAGTGTTTAGATAATATCAAGCGCTTAGACAAAGTTTTTGTTAAATGTTAATTAAATTTGAATACGCTATTTAATAATCAATTAACGATGTTGCTATCGGTTTTTTTATTCCTAAGAGCGTTTGATTAATAATTAGGCGACTAAAAGAAGTTATTATCAAATTATAATTAATTTTGGAAAGCGCCATATTTAAAAAAATTAAGCGTCTAGACAAAGCCGCAATCCGTATTTGATTATTCTTAAAGAGCGCTTAAGCTAATCAATCCGCAAAAACAATGTCATTATCGGTTTCAGATTTTTTCTATTAAGCGCCTGTTAGATACTTTTGTTGAAAAACCCTATCGCGTGTGCTATAATCGGAGAAAGGAGTAAAAATGAAGGTAATATTATTAAAAGATTTAAATTCCAAAGGCAAAGCGGGAGAGCTTATAGAAGTTAGCGATGGGTATGCCCGCAACTATTTGTTAAAAAACAAGCTTGCCATAGAAGCCACGCCCGCCAAAATCAAAGAAATAAAACAAAAACAAGAAGCCGAGGAAAGAAAAAGGGCGCAAGAGCGCCAAGAATGGCTACAAAAAGCCGACCAAATCAATAAGACCGAGATTACCCTAAAAGTCAAATGCGGCGAAAACGGCAAGGTTTTTGGCTCAATTCAGTCGGCCAATATAGCCGACGAACTCAAAAAACTAGGCATTGAAGTTGACAGAAAAAAGATAGTCTTGCCCCAGCCCATCAAAAACATCGGAACTTACCA
>DUVY01000062.1 GCA_012840805.1 Clostridiales bacterium
TCGGCTATACCAAAATCTCGCTTCCTATATTATTATCGCCTTATTATGGCGTAAGATATTATTCTAATTGGTTAAAGGCGTAACTCTTTGATTTTCTTTTAAAACCCCAAAAAAACGCAAGCCCGATTAACCCCAAAAAAAGCTTAGATTTAAAAAATATTTTACAAGATTATTTTAGTTTATATTGACTAGAGATTATATTGTGATATAATGTTTTTATATAAAAATATTAACATAATATGGGGAAAATATGGAACAAAAAGTGAGAAATGATGTAAACAATGGGGCAAGCAACGGTGATAATTTAAACTCTAATGTATTTGAAAAACGCAAACCCAATAAGTTTGCGGGATTTTTGACGGTTTTAGGCGTTTTGGCGTTTATTTTAAGCGTTGTGGCGAATCTCGCCCCTTATTTTTTAACGCTGTATTTCTTTGTTTTGATTATCATAGCGCTATTCACATTATTTTTTATCTTATTAGACGAAGGTTTTAGGTCTTATTTTAACAAGGGCGAAGAGTTTGGCGAATTTGCTATCCAGCTTTATGGGTATGCGCCTTATATCTCGGGCGTTTCTATCGGTCTGTGCGCGTTAGCCTTTTTGATTTTCGCTCTTTCCAAAAAAGCGTCTAACAGAACCGTAGGAATGGTAATCAACGGCATTTTGATTGTGTTTAATATCATATTGATTGTGTTAAATCAAGTAATAAAATTTACCCTATCTTAATAAAGGAGAAAAAATGAAAACTTATTTAGTCCAACAAAGGTTGCTAAACCTTTGGAGAAGCAGTTTTTATATCCAAAACGAAGCGGGCGATAACTGCTTTGAAGTCAAGTCCGATATCCATATGCTTTTTAGATTGACTATTTACGACCTAAACGGTCAGCCCTTGGCGAAAATCAAGAAAAGATATTTCCGCATCTTTCCTAGATTTGATGTCTATTCGCCCGATGGCAACCTACTCTTTAAAGTAAAAGCAAAGTTTGCTTTGTTTAGCCGAAAAGCCAAAATCATTTCCAAACACCCTGATTATCAAGGGCTAAGAGTCAAAGGCAATATTTTGGCTTGGGAATTTGACATCGTCAAAGGCGAGCAAACATTGGCGAGAATATCCAAAAAGCTGTTCAGATTAACTGATACGTATTCTGTGTCCATCTTAGACGAGCTAGACAGCGTAAATTATTTGGCTATCGCTATAATAATGGATTGTATGCACCACAAGAAAAGAAGCAAGTTTGTAGGGATGGGTTGATTTGGATAAACTTGCTAATTATACGGTTATAACCATTTAAAATAAACAGGCAAAAAATCCTGATTAATATATTTTCTTATTAAGCAAAACCGCGTAAGCAAATACCTTAAACATCAAAAAAGGACATATCTTAAAAACTGATATGTCCTTTTTTGATAATATTTTTACTTTTTATTTTTTCATCGCGTCAACGGGCTTTTTGCGGGCTATGCGCATTACGGGCAAGAAGCTTGATATAAACGCGACGCCTACGCTTATAGCGAGCATTAACAACAGCTGCCTAAAACCAAAGATTAATACTGTAATGAGCAATTGATAATCAGTTCTTAATATATGGTTTATCCATAATACTACGCCAAATGTTGCCGCTATTGAGATTATATAATTGATTGCGGCGATAATCATACTCTCATTAAAGAATATTCCAAAGACATCGCTGCTTCTGGCGCCTATCGCCCTTAATATGCCTATTTCTTTACTCTTATAATTAATACTTGTCGCGATAAAGTTCATAAGCATCAAGGACGCGAACACCGCAAACCCTATACCCAGATATAAAAATACAGTCGCCATACTCTCAATTAACGAATTGACCTGCGTCAAAGTAGCCATTACGCCGTTTTTCATCTCATAGGAGATATCATTATCAAAAATGTTATCATATCCAAATTTTACTAATTTGGCAACTTCGCTTTCGGAAGAGGGCATAGGCGCGATCAAGAACGAATAATGACCGCTATTGTATTCCGCCAATTCATCATAAAATTGGTCGTCAAAGATAACGGGCGCTTCATAATTTTCAAAAATACTATCAAGATAATATATGCCGACAATTTCGCAATTACGGACATTATCGTATATGTTTTTAAAATAATTACTATAACGCATTTTGGGCGTATTAATGCCCAAATTATTTAAATCGCTTAATACATTATTATTTTTTATGATATCAAATAATATCAAGCTTTCCTGTCCTTCCCGAAGGGAATAATAAGTATAATTAGCCCATTCATTTCTATCTCCATCAGCTTTTAAATACATTAGATAAACAAGATACCTATCCGCCTCATCAAGCAGTTTCATATCTTCAAGAGTATAATCGTCTTTATGATATTCTACATACTCACCTGTTTCATAATCCCAAACTGCAAAGGTTTCTTTTACATAAAAACCTTCGGGATAATTATCAGGTATAAACTCATTAAGAAGATAATCATCCAAATGTTCCTCAATATTCTCCAACTCTTCTTCATAATCTTTATACCATTGGGGCGCGTCGTCTGTTTGATATTTTCTGTTCATTTCATTACTTAACCAATATGAATAGTTTGAGGCGGGGAATATGACTTCGTTTGATTGGAGTTTATTTTTTGTTTTGTCAAAAAACACTATATTATCCTCAGTCAAATCCTCGTATTTTAAAGCGCTTCTTGGGTAATGACTATAATACATATCTTCAATTTCCAGCTCAAATGAGATATTCGCGTTATATAATTCTATGCCGATATTTTTGGTTCTCATTATATATTCCACAAAATCATCGCAAGTAAAAATCATACCGTGATAACCATACATAACGGTTTGCCATAACTCTTCAAGCTTAAAATAATAAGATATATTATTGCTCATTTCAATATCATCTAAAAGCTTAAACTGATCGTAATCAAATTGGGTATCAATTACCGCCGTAATGGTAAAGATCGTATTTCCAAAAGGCAAAAAAGGCTCTTCATTTAAAAAGTCTTCTACGCTGTTGATATCATCCGCCTCAATAACTAAACCGTTACGGTTATTAAAACCGCATTTGTCAAAGAAGCTAAAGACATATTGGCTTATAGCTATCTCATTATAGTCATTTGGTAACTTACCGCTATAACTAAAACCAAGGTCGTCAATATCGTCTTGATTTATTCCATAAAACCCGCTTAGTTCCAATCTTTCATACAAAAGGGTCGTTTTGGTTTCGTCATTGGCGTAGTGTCTAAGGGAAAAGCTAGTGTTTTGCGGTTTATATAAACCCCTAAAATTCAAACCTGTTTCTTCCTTTAGCCGTTGGATATCATCGTCTGCCGCCAATAAGTCTCTTGTATATTGATAATCATACTCTTCTTCATATATAATTTGTTGTTTTTGCAAAACATAAGTGTCAATCTTGCTGTCAATAAAAGACCTAGTGGTTGCCGAATATTTGTCATAAGAACCCATTGTGTCCGTAAGCCCCGCCATTGTAAAAGCCACGACAGACAATAATATGGTCAAAACCAATCTAAACGGCTTGGACTTTAGACCGCTCGCGCCGATTTTAAAAGAGTTTTTCCAAGGCAGGCGGCTTTTGATTAGCTTAAAAGACTTGTCTTTGCTGATATGAATCTTGCTCTCGTCGGTATCTTTAAACGCTTCCTTATTGCCTTCTGAGTCAATTCTCGCGAATTTTTTAAGGTCCTCGTTGGCTCGGTCGTCTATTGATATTATGGCGTTATGGTTTCTGATATAATTATTGATAAGCGCCACATCTTCGTCGGTTAGTTGATAGCCTTTTTTGACCGAGATAATCTTATCGTCAACAATGCTTATAAATGGGTTTTTTCTAAAACTCGGCGCCAAATATTTTTCAATATCGCTTATGACTTTTCCGTCTTTAAACTCAATAACTCTGTCTCCGAAATATTCGGCGTATTCTCTATCGTGCGTTACGATAATAACTAGTTTGTCTTGAGACAATTTTTTTAATGTCTCAAAAACTTGCATGCCGGTCTTGCTGTCTAGCGAGCCGGTAGGCTCGTCCGCTAGGATGATTTCGGGATTTTTGACAAGGGCTCTGGCGATAGCCACGCGTTGTTTTTGTCCGCCCGATAACTCGGTAGGCTTTCTATCGCCGTAACCGACAAGATCCACTTCTTCCAAAATCCTGTTGATTTCTTCATTAGTCGCTTTTTTGCCTTGAAGCTCCAAAGCAAGTCCAATATTCGCCCCTACCGTAAAATCATTTAGGATATTAAACTCTTGAAAAATAAAGCCCAAGTATGTATTGCGATAACTGTCAAAATCGTTTTGCGAAAAGTCTTTGCTTGACTTTCCTTTGATTATTATCTCGCCCGCGTCGCATCTATCAAGCCCGCCCATGACATTAAGTAGGGTAGATTTTCCGCTGCCTGATTTTCCCAAAATAAAGACCATTCCTTTTTCGGGGAATTTGAGGCTCACATTGTCCAACGCCCTTACAGGCACGCCCTTTTTGGGTTTGTAAATTCTGGAAATATTTCTGACTTCTAACATAAAAACCCCTTAATATATATTTTTTCAATATAACCATAGTATATGAAATTATTTGTAAAGTCAATTTTAATTTGTAAAAGATATTATAATAAAAACACTAATATGTATCTAATTTATAAATCCTAACCCCACTAAGAAAGTAATTATCTTGCAATTTCTAACATAAAAACTTTAATTCAACGAGCAATCAAAAATATTACGCTCTTTTAATAAAATATATCTTCCTTACGGTTTAACAAATATCATACCAAACTACGCCTTAAGACAGAGCGCGTATAAAAATTAAGATTAGTTCATAAAAAATAACGCCGCAAAAACCATAAAAAGCTATTGTTTTTATAGCGGCGATATGATATAATCATCTCAATGTAAACGATTACATTCACGATATTAATAATAAAATAATCATAACAACTTTAGCGACAAACCAAAGAAAAAGGGAGACAAAAACAAATGAAAAACGACAGGAAATTTTATTTTGGCGTTTGCGAGATTTTTGAGGGCGCGGTTGACCCCGCGGTTGATCCTAAACAAACCGTGGATTTGGTAATTAAAACGGGCTTTAAGTCCATGCGGCTTTGGATGCACAACAGCGATTTGCTAACTTTGGACGATTGCGGCAAACCTGTTCTAAGACCTGACAAAATCGCGATATATAAGGAATTGATTGGACGGTTAATCAAGGGGGGAGTTACCCATCTTACGGCTATGAGCCATAGATACCTGTATCCAAATAACTTTGCCGACAGCCCCGCCGAAAACACCTTTCCCTCTTACGGTAGCAAATATTATATTCCCTTCATGGAATTGCAGGCGCAAAGCTATGAGTTGTTAGCCAAAACTTTTCCCGAAATCAAATATTGGGAAATAGGCAACGAAGTCAATGTGGATAGATTTGTCGCCAAACTTGGTTATGACGAAAACAACGCCACGCCTGAGACGACATTTACTATTGACGAAAAAGCGGAATTAGTCACGGACTTGTGCTATTATTGTGCGCTCGGGGTAAAAACCGCCAATCCTCAAGCGTTGGTCGTAATGCCGTCGCCGGCGGGCGATAGATTTGTCACGGCTGACTTTATAGACAGAATTTATGTCAATATCCTAAGCGGCA
>DUVY01000153.1 GCA_012840805.1 Clostridiales bacterium
AACATGCTATGCTGTCAGCTAAGGAGTCGATGGACAGTGCCAAAACCGCATGGGATGGATTACTTACAGAGGAAAGGGCTGATTTGAATGGCTAAAGGTGTACCGTTGATGGGTCGTGACCCCGATGGTAAGGCGAAAATAATAAATGTGGACGAAAACGGAAATGTAAAAGTCCAACTATCTGGCACTAAATCTGTAACTAGAGAAGTTCTAATGGATGCGGTGTCCGTAGCACCCAGCTCACAAACGGGTCAGATTAACTTGAATATAACCAACGAGAAAAAAGTTGTGTTGTTGGTATGGAACGATTTAGATACCTTACAAATAAGGTCGTCTACACCATGGCAAAATGTAGCTAGTTTCGAGCCAGGCTGGGGTAGCTTGTATCCAGAATCCTTAAATTTTAGCGCCACAGGGGCGCACAACCCCCACGTTTTCGTCTGGGTTGGGATGCAGTATCGGAGCCTTGGATTGACAGACATTAAAGAAGCGCTCGACATTGCCTTGCCGCCAGTTTCTCCATCGTTTATTCGAGTATTCAACAACAACCCAAACGAGACTTTGACAATCACAATCCATATTCTGAGATATTGGAGGTGATATAAGTGGAGATGGAGATTGTACAGCGGTTAAAAGACATTGCGGGTGATTTTGAACCATCGGCGGAAGAACCCGAACTAACAATGTTCGGGTTGATAAGCAGGTACAATAAAAAATATAAAAACACTGAACTGATAGGTGGCGAGTGGGTGAGGGAAAACATCCCAGAGCTTGCAGACCTACCATAAGAGGGGGGAGATAAATGAGCAGGTCTAAGTATGTAAGCGTCGGGGACACTGGTGGCTTAATATTAGACAGCAAGTATGACGATTTTGCAACAAACGCCGCAGTGGCGGAATTAAGGGATAAGATAGTGGAGGTAAGAGATGAAATAAAAAGGGCTAGTGTGGCGGGAACAAGACTGTCTCCCAAGACAAACTTGTTCGTAGAGCACTTGCCTGAAAGATCAACATTATCTATTGCGACAAGTTATGTAGAGGGTCAAGTTTCCTATGGTATAGATCATGGCTGGGTAAGTGTGAGCAATGATGGGTGGGAATCAAAGACCAACGGGGCAAGGTCCAGCACAGAGTACGGAGCGATTCGCAGACTTTGTGCGTGGTCTGACGGCACGTTTGTGGCCTTAACTTATCAAGGAAACATTATACGCTTTGACGATATTAACCTTTCTAATTTGCACGAAACATTAAACACAGATGGGAAAGTATCAAGTAGTATTAATATATCCTTTTGGGAAGATGGTATAAACCGCATTGTACTTGTTGGTGATTACGAGCAGGACACAAGCTACGCCCCCAAGTTATACTTGAGCTTAGATGGTGGAGATACTTTTAACGTTATTTTAGAGGGCAAAACGGGATTTGTTAATAATCACTGGCACGCTACTTGCTACGACAAGTTTTCAGGTACAATATGGGCTTCTCAAGGGGATGGGAGTTCTGCCACCACCTATTATTCGGCAGACTTAGGTAAAACGTGGGAAGAGGCTTCCATTACTGTATCAGGGAAAACCTCATACGCACAACCCACACTTATTTTGCCCTTTCCTGACAGAGTTGTTTTCGGCAGGGATGGTGCGGGAATACCCCCCGGCTTAGATCAATGGGTGAGGGGAGAAAAGAAAACACCATCAGAAATAAAACTACCTTCCCCTGCCTTTGAATTTAGAATGGAACACGGTTCCCAT
>DUVY01000063.1 GCA_012840805.1 Clostridiales bacterium
TATAATCACTATTAATTATTTGCTTCATTCCTGACTTGTTAAAAGTTGCTTTTTTCATTTTTTCGATTCCTCCAATTATTTACTATTAAAATTTGTCTGATTTCGGGAATATAGCTCCGATGAAAACATAAATTATGCAGATTATTATCATTATTATCATTCCGCCACCGCCTATTTATTAAACAAAATAAATCTTGCAAGTTCTTTTGGCGTTGGGAGTCTGCCATAATTTTTTAAAAATAAAGCTTTATAATCTTGTATACTCATTTTTAAACCTCCATATAATCATTAATTATTTGTTTTTTTGTTTCGGCTTTGAAGCCGTTTTGCTTTAAAAATTCCTTGATGTGACGCAAAGTTGTATTACTAAATAACAAACTATCATCTATCTTGTTATTTAATATAACTTTATTGTTTTTAATCTCTGCTACCTTAGTATTATAGCTATATAATATTAAGGATTTTTTTGATTGCTCTACAACCGCCTTATTATAAAAGCTTTGTGAGCTGTCGTGTATTGGTATTAAATAATATGTCATATTAACCTCCATTTATTCGGCTAGTTGCCGTCTCAGAATATAAAAATAGTTTCAAAATCGCCGTAGTCGATAGCCTCTTCTAACGATGAATACTCTTTTTGGTCATAATTATAAACAATATCATAATCATAACCTTCAGGATTTCCGCTTTTGCTATCAAATGAACACATCTCATAATACGCATCCCCAGTCGTCCTATGAGCTTCTACAACCTCATCCAAAACCGCATCCCAATTCAAATTTTTAAAATTGCCCTTATAATTTGCCTTGTACCACGCTTTGAATTTTTTTAAATTTTTAAATACTGTCATAAAAACCTCCTTTTCGCTGTCTTTCCAGCTGTCAAATTTTTTTGGTAGGCGGTTTTTAGAGATACCGCAAAACTCATTTTTTCAATTAAGATTCATTCAGCATCCCAGATTTCTTCTTCTGTATAAACGCAAGGACGTCCCTCATTCGCTGCGCAAGCGTTTTCCTGCATCATTTCAATCTGCTTTTTGTTATAAAAGAATTCCAAGTCCTCAGCTGATATGAATTCGCAAGTCCAACTCTCTAAAGCGCAATCAAGCCCGCCCAATTCTTCAATCTCATCTACTGAATGATTTTGAATAAAATAATCGGCTACTTCATCAATAGTTTTTTTGCAACACAAGTCATCATACAAAAAAGAATCCCCAAATCTTTCTCTCAACCAATTAATCACTTTTTGCCTTAATTCTTTCATTCTTAACCTCCTATTGCGGTCTTTCCCGCCGTCTATTTTTTTTTAACGCTTTTGGCGCTGGTGGCGGATTCTTTCAACCGTACCGCCATTTCTCGGTTATGATAATAATTATATTTGTTATACATCTTTTAAGAATTCGTTTATATCTTGTTCAAAAACCTTATTTTCATCATTGCAATGATAATTCGTTTTATAGATTACAATTTTTTTGCTTTGCGCTATGTCTTTTCTATAAATAGAATGTTTATATAATTCTTTCAGATTCTTTATAACTGTATTTATGCTTTTATAATTCCACCGTTCAAAATTAACCATATTTCCATTTGCGTCTATTAATTTACTTAAAAAAGTTTGCATTAAATCACCTCCAAAATATCACATTGCCTTATGTCTTTATTGTATTTTTTGCCTTTTATTGTCCATACAATAGAATAGATAAAATAACCATTATCAATATAACAATCATTTATTCTTGCCTTGTCAATGCCGTTACAATTAACAATATCGCCTATGTTGTACTTCCTTGCCTCATTTCCTTTTGGTATGTTGTCAATTATTGCTTTTGCTTGCTTACTGTTTGCAAATTCTTTTGTTGCTTTTGTGTTATCAAATATCATTCTTACAACCTCCAATATTATTATTATCCTATCTATTAAATAGTATACCACATTCAGACACATATTGCAATAGTTTTGTTAAACTTTTTTCAATTTTTTTATAAATTTTTTTAAGGTGCTTAAAGGATAATAATTTTGTATGATA
>DUVY01000219.1 GCA_012840805.1 Clostridiales bacterium
AGGAGTTCCTTCCAGAAGCATAAGTACAAGTTAGTTAGGACAGGGGCAAATCTTGGGGATACTTACTTGATTGTGCAAGAGTTGGATGAGTTTCCATTTGCTAGAATTATTGTAGCAAACAGTGAGGACATGGAGATTTTCACCAACCCTCATGACCAAGAAGAAACAGAACGAGCCCATCAGCATTATAACTTCTACGATGAGCAAGCCCAAAAGGTAAGGTCTTGGGATAGGGTATGGTTTAAGGATAGGATAGAGACTTATATTGACGGTAAGTTTGTAGAGGAATACTCTGGGGAATATAAATATTTTACAGAGGTTCCAGTAATACAGATAAAACATATAGACATCGGGGAAGCTTATGGGCTGCATACATGGCATAGTATTCAGGCGCAGATGGATGCTGTGAATGAAATTGCAAGCTACCTATGGCTCATTTTGCAAAGATATGGAGAACCTACTTTAATAGCAACGGGCCCTAAAAAGCCAGAAAAGATTGTTCGGCGTGATGGTAATGTTATTTATGTAGGGCTGGATGGAGACCTTCGCATATTAGAGTATACAGGCAACGTATTACCTCAAATCATTGAATTTAGCAGGATTGTAACAGACTATATCCAAAACAGTCTGCCGGAGTTATCCTTAAACAAGATTAGAGATTTAGGCAATTTATCCGGCTATGCAGTGTCTATGCATCTTGCAGATATGATTGCAAAGATTGAGGAGCTGAGAGGTAATTATGCAGATGGGATTGAGTACGCTAACGCTTTAGCCCTTAAAGCAAGGCTAAAGAGTCGTGCACCGATTGAGGAGTTTCAAAACGATATCATATACCAACCCATCTTGCCAGAAGACGAAATATCCAAGTGGGCAGTTAATAGGCAAAGGCTTGATTTAGGCATTGAAAGCAGGCAGTCTATTATGCGGGAAGAAGGCTACACGGAAGAAGAAATTGCGGAAAGGTTTGAGGAACTTAGGCAAGAGTTAGAACAGACCTTAGAAGTAACCTACCCTAATCGCATTGATGAGGAGTTTATGAGGATGGGGTTTGGGAATGAGTAGAAAGGTTTTCCTAGCGAAAGAGCAGTTCATAGAGCGAAAGGTTAATGAGCTTACAGCAACCTTGAATAAAAAAGTAAATGAGCTTATTGCTGAATACTTGCCAGCAGACGGGCAGGAATTAAGCCTGCGGGATAAAAAGGAGTTTGAAGATAAGGTCGCTAGACTAACCAAGCTATACGCTTATGAACTGAATAAGCTGATTATGCTGGGGATTAAAATGGCACAACTCGAAGCCCTACACTCATCACATGAATCCTTAAAGGCCCATCTAGGTGAAAACTTTGATCGGGTCAGGGAGCTGATACTTCGTGAGTAAAGCTGTAATGACTTCTATACTACTAGGCAGGTATGGTGGAGGACTTGCGGATCAGTTCCTTAATGCCTATGTGAATTTTAGATATAATGATGGATTCAACCTTTCAGATAGGATTTGGAGAATTCAAGAATATACCCAAAAAGGAATATTAGATATAACCATCCAAGGCATTATGAGCGGAATCAGTGCAGTGGAATTGGCTAAACAGGTAGAAGGATTCCTACTTAGAAGAGGACCTGCTTGGACAACTGGAATAAAGCGCAGTATTACAGGTAGAGGCACAGTTGCCTATAATGCCCTTAGATTAGCCAGAACCGAGATTAACCAAGCCTATCATTGGGCACAAAAAGAAATGGCAAAGGAAAACCCTTTAATAATTGGTCAAAAATGGAACCTATCAAATAGTCATCCTACAGACTGGCCTCCATCTGCGGCATATATGGGATATCCAGAAATATGCGATTACAGGGCACTTCATGACCATCACGGGTTAGGAGAAGGGGTATTTCCGCCAGGAGAAGCGCCACCAGATCATCCTAACGGCTTATGCTATTTAACGGATGTATGGAAGCCGGTCGAGGAAATTTTAGATTTACTAGGCGACCCAGACCCAGATTGGATGGGTGGGGAGTCGTTTGCAGATACAGAGGATTCATTTATAGACGCTCGTTCCGAAGGTGAAGGCATTACAAACTTCATGCAATACCAAAGGGAGTTTAGGGACCACTTGCCTGAAATGGAATACGATAAAAAGATTAAAACCACCCAAGAAGATTTTAAGGCAGTAGGTAAGGACTTAGATAGTACAGAAGCACGCAAATATGTTAACGCCATTTATGAATACTCGGATTACTTATATAAAGATATTCGGCGTGCGCAAGTGGCTGAATTAAAGGAAGGTAAACCCATTGAAAATGCCCGCTTAAAAGAAAAAATAGATCTAATAGAGGAATACATTGCAAGCGCTCCTCTGTATCCAAAAGATGTTCCCTTATATAGAGGGTTCGGCTCTAGGAACCCTGATAACCTACAGGCTTTTGAAGACGCTTATGTAAATGGAGTACCTATTACTATGCATGGTATATCATCCTGGACATCCAGGGAAAGTACGGCGCATAAGTTTGTTAAGAACAAAGAGCATGTAGCATTATTTGAACTCGTAAGTAATAAGACTGGGGTATCCATAAAACATCTTTCTATGTTCCCTGGTGAGAATGAGGTTTTGTTTGGCACC
>DUVY01000064.1 GCA_012840805.1 Clostridiales bacterium
ACAAAATCAATAAGACCCCCTTCATAACAAAATTCTCTTACTATCGGATAATGTTCGTTTCTTAAGTCTTTGAATATTATAGTTATGCCTTTGTTTAAAAAGGCAAGCTCTTTTAATCTTTTGGTAATAACATCATTGCTAAAAATTATTGAATCAAAAACTCGCTTATCGGGACAAAAAACAACCGAAGTGCCGCTTTTTTGGGTTTGCTGGATTTTTCTAAGTCCGCCTTGCGCCACGCCGCTTCTTATTTTTCCTTGTTCGTCCTCATAAGAGGCAAATTCCATACGGTATTCCCAACCGTCTTTATAGACATAAACTTTGAGCCATTCGCTCAAAGCATTGGTCACGCTGGCGCCCACGCCGTGCAATCCGCCCGAAAAAGAATAATTGCTGGCATCAAATTTGCCGCCAGCGTGAAGTTGCGTAAAGACTACCTCGACGCCGCTTATTCCCAATTGTGGATGAAGGTCCACAGGAATACCCCTTCCATTATCTTCAACTGAAGCGCTTCCGTCAGGATTAAGAGTAATTATAATCTTATCGCCATATCCGTTAGCGACTTCGTCAATGGCGTTATCGACAATTTCCCATAATATGTGATGAAGCCCTTTTAGTCCCGTAGTCCCCACATACATGCCTGGCCTTAGCCTTACCGCGTCAAGCCCTTCCAAAACTTTAATGTCTTTTGCTTCGTAATTATGCTGCATAAAATACCTCTAAAATAATAAAAACTCTTAACTCAAGTATAACAAATATGAGTCGATAATTCAACCATAATATTCATAAAAAATGCATAAAATGTATGTAAAAAAGGCATAGTTTGAGTAATTTATTGCATAATTATTCAAATCTATGCATTTTTATGCAAGGCTTATGTATAATTATTCGTTGAGAAATCGATTGATACAAGAAGCTATGTCTTTATACACTGACGGTCTTTGGATTTCGTTTAAAATCTCGTGGCGCATTTGTTCGTATATCTTTATTTGGACATCTTTTATCCCAATTTTCTTATATTTTTTATATAAAGCTTGCGGATATTTGCCCCATGCGCCTACGCCGTCTTGCTCGCCGCAAAAAATCGCAACTTTTGCGGACTTATCTATATTTTTTAACGATTTGCCCCAAAGACCCAAAAGCCCTTTGAAAAACGAACGATAAAAACCATAAGAAAAAACAGGAACTATATATTCGTCATTGTTATATTTTTCTACTATGGTTTGGTCTTGTGTTAGCCACGCGTTTTGATTCCCTTTGAGTTTTTTGTCATAAGACTCAAAGGTCAATTTTTTTACTAGGCGCGCGTCTTTTTCGGGGTTATGTAACAGCGATATAATCCGTCCGAACAAAACGCTCAAATATCCCAGCTTGCCCGTGCCTGTCAAAATAAAACCCTCAATCTGTTTCGCTTCTGGAGTAGTCATATATTTTTGCGCCAAAAACGAACCGTAGCTATGCCCAAGCGCCACAACTGGAAGGTTATATGTCTTTTTTAGATATTGGGTAATTTCTATTTGGTCTTGCGTTGTCTTTTCAAAAATATCATAATCAGCCTTGCCTACTTTTTCTCTTTGTCCCGCTGTAAGCCCGTG
>DUVY01000065.1 GCA_012840805.1 Clostridiales bacterium
AAAAATATAATAAACATTAAGGTTATTATTATGTTTCCCAAAAACCCTCTAGAGTATAAAGGGCGGCAATTTTGTTGTAAATGCGGCAAAACGCATTCTTTCAACGCCGATATAATATTGGGAAAAAACATTTTGCCTAAAGAGTTTTCCAAAGACACTCTTATTATTTGCGACAGTAATACGTTAAAATGCGCGGGCAATATAAAAGGCGAAAAATTTGTTATTGGCAAAAGCGTTGAAAGCGCCAAAATTAATTTTGTAAGACATATAATTGACAATATGCCCAAAGATATTATTACTCTCGCGGCTTTGGGTAGCGGAACGATTTGCGATATTACAAGGTATGCGGCGCATTTGAGCCAAAAACATTTTGTAGCGCTGGCTACCGCGCCTAGTATGGACGGGTATTTGTCTGTTGTAAGCCCGATCGTTTTTGAAAATTATGTCAAACGCTCAATGCCCTCTAAAGCGCCAAAAAAGGCGTATTGCGATATAGATATTTTGAGCGCCGCTCCTATGCGCTTAATTTTGGCTGGCTTGGGCGATATCTTGGGCAAGTTCACATCGCTTATAGATTGGAAAATCGCCAATTTGGTTGAGGATTGTTATTATTGCCCTGAAATAGCCGAGCTTGTCAAATACGCAGTTGAATTATGTTATCAAAATTCTCAAGGGCTAAAAGACAGGGACAATAAATCCATTATGGCGCTTATTGACGCTTTGTTGCTTTGCGGAATCGCTATGAATATGGCGGGATTTTCGCGCCCAGCTTCGGGCGCAGAGCATACGTTGGCGCATTATTTTGAGATAGAAGTTTTGAAAAATAAAGCGTATGGTTATCACGGCGAGTTTGTGGGTATTGGAATGCTTATTTACGCAAGGCTGTTAAATATGTTTTTTGAAAAAAAACCCAATATGCTCTCAAAAAAATTTGAAAAATTAATGGATAGTTGGTATTCCATAAAAGACGAAGTAACAAGCCTTAATGATAGATTGGAACAAATAGAAAGCGCTATGAAAGATGTTGGTTGCAAGACAAAACCGTCTGAAATTGGTATAGATAAAAAGGCGTTAATCAAGGCTTTGCTAACTGTGCGACCGTCCATGCCCAAATATACATCTATTACGCTACTTAGGGATTTTGGAAAAGAAAAAGAGCTTATTAATAAATATATAGAAAAATATTTATAATAATTCGGCGCTGGCGACAATTTTACTGACCAGTTCGGTCTTTTTGCTTTGATTGATTATATATAATCCGTCGCAAACAGGTTTTAAATGCTTGATAATATCCATCGCGTATTCAAAACTAACTTCGGCCTGATTTTGAGCCTCTTTCATTGCCAAAATCAAATCTTGTGGAATGGATATGCCGCTGACTTCATTGTTCAAAAATACCGCGTTTTTGTAACTATATGGCGGTATTATTCCCGCTAAAATATATGCATTTAACAAATCTTTGGCTTTTTTGATTCTATCTATCCCCTCTTGACCAAATATAGGCTGGGTCAAAAAAAACTTCGCGCCAGCTTGCATTTTTTGTTGGGCTCTTTTTAGCTCATAATCAAAATTAACAGCGTTGGTGTTAAGCGCCGCGCCTATCAAGAATGGACTATTTGAGAAAACATTTTGATTAAGGCTTTGAATATATTTTATCAATCCAATAGAATTAAAATCAAAAACGCCTTTTATGCTGCTGCGGTCTGTGGCGATGATCGGATCGCCTGTTATCACAAACACATTTTGGACGCCTTCAATATTAAGCCCCAAAAGCGCCGCTTTGATAGATATTATGTTTTTGTCGCGGCAAGTCAAATGAGGCAAAACATCTATTTTTACTTCTCTTTTGATTTTGGAGCTTATAATAAAACTATCGGCTCTAGTTCGGGATAGAGGGCTGTCGGCGATAGTAATCAAATCCGCGCCCGCGCTCAACAAATTTTTCGCTCCATTAATTAGATAATCTATTCTTGTATCTACGGGCGCTTTTAATTCAACCGCTATGGGAAATAAGTTGTTTGCTAATTTTTCATAAAAAATGTTTTTATAATCAGACTTTTGTTCTTCTTTGGGCGCGATATTATTATATTTATGTGATTTTTCGCCCTTGAAGTTACTTAAAATCAAACGGCTTTTTTGGATATGCAAAGGCGTAGTGCCGCAACAACCGCCCAAAATTGTTATGCCGATTTTTCTAAGTTTGAGTAGTTTTTTGGCAAAATATTCGGCGTTGTCAATATAGACCAAACGATTGCCTACGTTTTCAGGATAACCCGAATTGGGCATAACGCTCATAGGCTTGACAATCTTAGACTGATAATTCTCAACTAACTCTATAATATGCGCAGGACCGCAAAGACAGTTAAGCCCGATCGCGTCAACATTGGCGTCTTTTTGGGCTTTGTCCAATAGTTGCTTGTAATATAGACCGCTTTTGGTATAACCGTCAAGACTTGAGGCAAAAGACACTATTATATAACTTGTGGGGCTTTTTTTCTTAATATGCTTAAGAACGGGTTTTAAAACATTAAACTCGGGCATAGTCTCAAACAAAAACTTTTGAGCGCCCAAATCCAAAAACACATCGGCGATTTTTATATATTCTTGACTTATGTCTTGGTCTTTGTCTTTGTAAGGGATGGGTCCGATATCGGCAAAAACTTGCGCCTTAGCGCCCTCAACGGCGTCTAGGGCGATATTGTATCCTTCTTCGATAATTCGCTCAACGGTCTCAAAATCAAACCCTAGGCCCGAATTAGCGCCAAATGTATTGGTTTTTATGGCGTTCACGCCCGCGTCAATATAACTCTTGTGAATGTTAAACACGGTTTGACGGTTGTCAAGGTTAGCCAATTCGCACGGCTCAAACTTATTAGTCAATTGGGCGTAATACGTCCCAAACGCGCCATCAAATAAAAATGTATCCGCGTTCATTTAAAAACCCTTTTCGGCTCTGATTTCCTTTACCGCGTCGGTCATGTTTTTAAGGCTTTTTAGCGTTTCTTCCCAGCCTCTTGTCTTAAGACCGCAATCGGGATTAATCCATAATTTTTTCACGCCAAGTTTGTCAATCATTTTGTTAATCGCGGTCTTTATCTCTTCTTTACTAGGCACTCGAGGCGAATGGATATCGTATACGCCCGGACCGACAGCCGTTTTAAAGTTGTTGGCTTGTAAGTCGTCCAAAACTTCCAAATTAGAGCGCGACGCTTCAAACGATATGCAATCTGCATCCATATCGTCAATTTCTTTAATTATATCGCCAAACTCGCTATAACACATATGCGTATGAATTTGGGTCTGGGGCTGGACGCCCGAATGCGTCAATCTAAAAGTCTTGATAGCGTAATCTAAATATTGTTTCCATTCGCTCTTTCGCAAAGGTAATTTTTCTCTCAAAGCTGCTTCGTCTATCTGGATAATCTTAATGCCGTTTTTCTCCAAATCCAAAACTTCCTCTCTGATAGCGAGCGCTATTTGGTAACATAACTCTTCCAAAGGTATGTCAACTCTGGGGAATGACCAATTCAAAATCGTCACAGGCCCTGTCAGCATGCCTTTCATTGGCTTGTCGGTCAAGCTTTGGGCATATACGCTATAAGGCACAGTTATGGGCTGCAGTCTTTTTACATCGCCCCAAATAATAGGCGGCTTAACGCAGCGCGTTCCGTAAGATTGCACCCACGCGTTTTTGGTAAACACAAATCCCGATAGATTTTCACCAAAATATTCCACCATGTCGTTGCGCTCAAATTCGCCGTGCACATAGACATCAATGCCAAGCTCGTCTTGATATTGGACAGCTTGTTTTATAAAATCTTTGATATTTTGGTCGTATTGTTCTTTTGTTATCTCGCCTTTTTTGAATTTGGCGCGGTTGCGCTTTACTTCTATGGTCTGAGGAAAAGAACCTATTGTTGTGGTTGGGAGCTTAGGCAAGTTCAATTCTTTGGCCTGAATTTCAAACCTAGTTTCAAAGTCGGGAACTCTAACAAAATCTTTTTCGGTTAGATTTTGGACTCGCTGTCTAACTTCAGTATCTATATAATCTTGGTTTTGGAGTTTTTGTTTTATAAGGGCGATGTTGTCTTGATACTTTTGGTTTGACGCGTAATCTTGATCGCCAAATAACAACCTTAAATCGTTTAATTCGTCTAGTTTTTGCTCAGCGAACGCAAATTGCGCCAAAACCTCGCTAGAAAGCTGAGTTTCGTTTTCTTTGGTGTAAGGCGAAAACATAAGCGAGCAAGCGGTGCTTATGACTATGTTTTGGGCGTCTATATATTGTTTTAGAGTATTTAAAATCTCAAGGGTTTGTTCATAATTGTTAATCCATATATTTCTGCCGTTAATAACTCCCGCAAAGAGTTGTTTATCCTTGGCAAAGCCGTATTGTTTGATTAACTCAAGATTTTTTATGCCCTCTACAAAATCAAATCCATAAGCGTCAAAATCCATCGCTAAAACATCTTGATAGATATCCCTTATGTCTCCAAAATAAGTGTTTAATAACGCCGCTACGCCGTTTTTGTTTTTTAATAGTTCGTTATATATAGACTTAAATAAATCAATATCTTCTTGATCCAAATCTGTAACCAGCATAGGCTCGTCTATTTGAACAAGCTTTACGCCGTGATTTTTAAACTCGGTAAAAAGCTGAATATACGCATTGGTAATTTTATTTATGATATCTTGATGGTTTTGTGAAGTCTCAAATTTGCATAACTTTATAAATGTAAAAACGCCAATTATGATCGGTTTGGTCTCTATGCCCAAATCTTTGGCGGTTTTATATTCGTCAATGGGTTTTTGGGCGTTTAATTTTATTTCGACGGTATCGTCAATTACCGGCGCTATATAGTGATAGTTGGTAGTAAACCATTTTTTCATCGCGAGCGCTTTTACATCGGCGATATCTTTTTGATATCCTTTAGCCATTGCGAAATATTTGCCCAAAGGACTTAAATTAAGATTTTGATACTGCGCGGGAATAATATTAAGCATAACCGCGGTATCTAATACTTGGTCATACATTGAAAAATCATTGGAAGGTATATAATCTATCCCCTTCTGATAAAGAAGGCTGTTTTGGTTTAACCTTAACTCTTGGGCGTTTTTGATAAGCTCTTGTTCGGACATAGCGCCCTTAAAATAACTTTCTGTCCACTTTTTGAGTTCTCTTTGCTTTCCTATTCTTGGATAACCTGAAACAGATACTTTGATTTGCACTTTATACTCTCCCGTAAAAACATTTTTTCTTATTATTTCCATATTATAACATCTATTTTTATCTTTGACTATTATTTGAGAGTTATTATACCAATATGGTTATAATTATAAAAGACTATTTAAAAAATCTTTTTTATTATGCCGTTTCGCGTACTATAGTCATATTTATACACTCCCACAAAGGATGAAAAATCACGATTAATTATTAATTTTTTTATCGCCTCAAAGTCTTTTGGCAAGAATTTCACGCATATATTACAAATAGAACTAATACTCTCGGGAGAATTAATAATGCTGGTTTTAAAACCATAATCAATCAAAATTTTGAAAAAATTTAGAGTTTGGGACCTAGAACTAAAAACAATAAAGTAATATGACATATCTTTCTCCGTATATTTTAGCATTTTTATTGCTCGGGCAATATACTATATTAAGTCTATGAAAACTATATATTTTGATAACGCGGCGTCGGGCGGTTATAAGCCTGACTGCGTAAAAAACGCTGTTTTGCAAGCTTTGGAAAATCCCGCAAATCCCGGCAGAAGCGGGCACAAAGCGGCTTTGGCGGCGGCGCTTACGGTCGCTGAAGCTAGGGATAATGCGGCAAAGTTTTTTGGCGTCCAGGACGGCAATGTTGTTTTTACATATAATTGCACGGCCGCGCTTAACTTCGCGATCTTTGGCAGCATTAACGGTGGTCATGTAATTACGACGGCGTTTGAGCATAATTCGGTATTAAGACCTCTTGATTACTTAAAGCGTTCAGGCGTTATAGACTATACAGTGGTTTATCCCGATTCTTCAGGCGCGATAAGGGCGAAAGAGCTGTTGGGCAAGATTAGGCGCGATACCCGAATGATTATCGTTAACCATGTTTCTAATGTCACAGGCGCGCGCGCGCCCATTGAAGAAATAGGATATTGCGCCGATAAATACGGCATACCGTTTTTGGTGGATGTCGCTCAAAGCGCAGGTCATATTAATATAAATATGAAAGAAACCAAAATAAATATCCTAGCCGCCGCGGGACACAAAGGTTTGGCAGCGCCTCAAGGCGTGGGCGTTTTGGCTTTGGGAAAAGGCGTAAGTTTGCGCCCTATAATAATGGGCGGAACGGGAAGCCTTAGCGAAAGCCCTGCCCAACCCGAAGATTTGCCAGATAGTTTGGAAAGCGGAACGATATCCGCTCCAGCTATTGCCGGGCTTAACGCGGGCATTATATGGATAAAAGAAAATTTTAGACATTTTTCCAAAAAAATATATGATATGACTTTTTTGATGTATAATGAATTAAAAAAAATCCCCGAAGTAATAGTTTATATGCCTCGGGGACATTATAACGGCATTGTTACTTTTAACATAGAAGGATTGATTGCCGGGCAAGTAGCCAATATCTTAGATGAAAAGTTTGATATTTATGTAAGAGCGGGTCTGCATTGCGCGCCACTTGCCCACAAATTTTTGGGAACTATCAAATATGGGGCGGTCAGGGCTTCGCTTTCATATCAAAACACCTTTGAAGAAATAGAAACCTTTATTAACGCGATAAAATCAATAGTCAAAAGATTTTGATATTAAATATTAAATTAAAAATATTAATTTTGAGACTTTAATGCTTTTATAAGCGCTTCCATTCTTTTTTGCTGCTCGGGGCTCAAAAAGCCTTTGACAGAGTCCGCGAAATTATCCAAATCAGAGTTTGAAAAAGTGCCTTGCGCTTTATTTTTTCTCACTTTGGATAATAGTTCGTTCATAAGTTCGGATTCGTCTTTGTCGCCGTATTTTTTTAAATATTCTTCAGCCATTTTTTTGTGTTCTGAATCTTGATAAGCTTTTTCAGCGGTTTTTTTGAGTTCCTCTCTCAAATTTTTTGCCATTATGTAATCTCCTTGTCTTTTTTATCTCATTTTAATTATATGAGCGCATATATATAATATGTGTATAGTATTTTGATGATAGGGTAACTTATATGGATTTAAGGTCTAATAATATGTTAAGCAATCTATTGCCGCTTTTGATGAATCAAGGCGATACGGGCTCCATAGGCGCGGGCAATAACATGCTAGCGATGCTGTTGCCTATGCTTATGCAAAGAGGCGGCGCAAGCGGCTCTTCTAATGAAATACTTAAAAGCTTGCTGCCTATGATGGCGGGCAATAACCCTCAATTATCCCAGATTTTGAATAACTTGAATACGGGCGGCGATTTGGCGCAAGAAAATTACGCTCAAGACGATAAGCCTATCGCTGTAAGCCCACAAAACATCAATAATAAATATATCTCAAAAGGTCGGCGCAACATAGATTTTGGAAAACTTTATCCCGATCTTGATTCTTTAGATATACATACAATGCCCAAAATTGACGATTATAAAAAAGAACAATCAAAAAACATATCATATACTTCAAATAATACCGACAACAACGATTTTCAAAACAATCACAATACAAATAATTCATTAATGACTTTGCTTACTCTGATGCAAAACCTTAAAAAACAGCCCTCAAGCAATATAGAAGAAAAAATGCTCGCTGTTGACGGTATCGCGCCTCCAAAAATAAAAAAGAGTTTGAAAGCTATTTTAGCGCTTAATAATATCATCAAAGATTAAAACCAAGAGTGTTCTTCATAAAAAATAGCGTAGTTTGTCGGCAACTATGCTATAATATCTTTATGAAAAAACACGGCATAATCATAATTAATTCTTTTAGTTATTCTCCCGCTTTTCAAAACCAAACAAAAAGGCTTATTGAGGAATTTAAGCGACTTGATATCAAAATTGATATAGGCAAAAACAGCCATATTAACTTATATTTGGATAATTTTGAAATAATAAATAGAATAAAAGACTATGATTTTGTCGTCTATTTGGACAAGGATAAATATCCCGCGAGAATGATTGAAAAAAGCGGGCAAATAATTTTTAACCGCCCGCGCGCTATTGAATTATGCGACGACAAGCTCCAAACATATATAGCGTTGACTCAAAATAATATCAAAATGCCCAAAACAATACCTTCGCCTTTGAAGTTTTATAAGACCGATGTTGACGACGGAATCTTCTTAAAAAAAGTTATTGGGATTTTGAAATTTCCTATCGTAGTAAAAGGCGCTTATGGCTCATTAGGCAATAGAGTGTTTTTGGCGTATGACTTTGAGCAGCTCAAAGCGCTGAGAGAAAAGATGGTGGATATACCGCACCTATATCAAGAATTTGTTCGCTCAAGCGCTGGCGAAGACACTAGGGTTATAGTTATTGGTCACATCGCGCGCGCGGCAATGATAAGAAAATCCGACAAAGATTTTCGCTCTAATATTGAATTAGGCGGCAAAGGCTATCCTACAAAGCTTTCTGATGAGTATATAGAAATGGCCCAAAAAGCGTCTAAGATTTTGGGCTTGGATTATTGCGGAATAGATATATTAAAAGACGAAAATTCACAACCAATATTATGCGAAGTTAACTCTAACGCTTTTTTTAACACTATTGAAAAAGTCAGCGGCGTAAATATTGCGAAAATTTACGCGGAATACATATATGATAAAGTATATAACCGCCAGAATATAGCTTTAGGATATGATGATTAATATTACCATACTATTAAAAAAATAGTATGGTAATTATAGTTATTTATTGCTGTCTGTAATATCGGCGGAATCTTTGAATGTTATTGTCTCAAAAAATGTTTTGGTATTCATCTCAGCGGGGCTGACGCTAATTTTGTTAATAGAAACCTCATAAGCGGTCTTAGTTACAATAGTGTCGTCGTCCAAACGCTTTTGATATTCGCGGCTTTGAATTCGTCCTGAAATCAACACTTTTTCGCCGACTTTGATGTTTCTGACAAATCTGGCGTTCCTGCCCCACGCTATGCAAGGTATGTAATCCGATTTGTTGTAAGCGCGATTGACAGCGACAAGCAAATCGCAAATCTCGCGTTTAAAAGGCGTTGTGCGATATATGGGCTGTTTGCAAATAAATCCGCCTAATTCTATGATATTAGGGTTACATTCGCTAGTCCAATCAACAAGTTCGCGCACGAAGACTGTAAGCATCAATCGGCTTTTTCCGTCCATAAGTTTGTTATAGCTTCTAAACTGCCCAAAAAGAGCAGTCATATCGTCAATCTTTAGCGGACGGTCAATAAGCAACCTTTCGCTTACAGTTATGGGCAGCACATCTTTTTGCTCAGAAAGTCTGGGCACTTCGATCATCATCTCGTAAAAACCTTCGCCGTAAATCTCATGCGAAAATTCTGGCTCGGTTACTATTTGTCCCGCCAAAAATACTTTGTTGGCAATATTCTCCGGGTAATTCATTTTCCTCTCCCGTTTATCATATATTTTTTATTTGTCTTCCCGTATGGTCTATATAATAATTGTCATGATATATAAGCTCGCTTATGCATACGAATTCAAATCCCTTGTTTTTTAAGCCCAAGATTATCAATCTTAACGCTTTGGGTGTGTTCTGGCCGTTATTGTGCATGAGTATTATAGAGCCTTTTTGGGTTTTGTTGATTACTCTTTGGGCGATTTGTTGAGCTGAGTAATCTTTCCAATCAAGCGAATCCACATTCCACTGTATTGTTTTTAATCCTAGGCTTTCGGCTGTTTCTATCAACGCGTTGTTATAAGCGCCAAAAGGAGGCCTGAACACTTTGGGTTTTTTGCCCGTTATATTACTCAAAATATTAATTGATGTCTGTAATTCAAGCTGCATTTTGGTCCGAGTCAAGCTAGTCATATCGGGATGCGTGTTGGAATGAGTGCCTATCTCAAATCCATTTTCATCCAAAGCTTTTACTTTGTCGCTGTGCTTTTCCGCCCAAAAGCCGACTAGAAAAAAAGTCGCTTTTATTTGGTGTTCGTTTAATATATCTATTAATTCATCTGTTTTATCCGCTCCCCATGCCGCGTCAAACGATATGGCGATTTTGTTTTCTTGCGTTTCAACGCTATATATCGGTATTTTTCTTGGCGCAGTCCCGCTCAAAAAAACCGTTGCCGCGCCCGACAATGCGTTAAGAGATAGAAATACTATTAATAACGATAATAGCGCGAGCCAAGTCAATAAATCCTTTTTTTTGAGCGTTATGAAATACATCTAGTTGCACCTTATATATTAAACGCATAAAAAGTAAGAATATAAAAATATTTGAAAGTATTATTGCGTCTTTTGTCGATATTTTAATGCGTTTGATATAAATATATAAAGGCATAAGCGTATTTATGACTAATAACAGACAACAAGAAAACAGCATTTTGACTTTAAATCAGGTTTTATGAATAACTATGCCATTTTTAAACATGCGAAAACACAAAAAAAAATACAGCCTCAAAAAATAAGGTTTTTTAAAAAAATACAGCATTGTAATTTTAAAATTATATAATCAAGTTAATATCTTGTCTGTTATTTTTTAATACAATATTATTTAATCTTTTGTTTTTTAAATCCATTTTATTATCACTCCTTAAATTCTTATATATTTTTCTCTTACAAATTATTTTATAATGCTAAGCTGTTTTCTATTATATGTTTTGATGTTTAACATGTCAAATATTTACATGTATTTTTTTGTTTTTTAGTATAATTTTTATTTAATGCTTTAGTGCAATCAATAAAAATAACTAATTAGATAATATAAAAACCGCTTTATAAGCGGTTTTATAGATCAAGAATTATATACAAAAACATCTTCTATATAGTTGAGCTTTTGTAATTTGCAAAGATTTTTGCCTTTGCCCGTGCGATTGGTCTTAATAATATCTTCGGATGAAGATGCGGACAAATACTGGTCATTATCCAATAATATAATAGTTATGACTTCTTTTTTGCGTAAATGTTTCGCCCATATCAATTTGTCGCCGCAATTATCCTTTAAGTCAAAAACTTTTAGTCCCTTTCTATACCTGCTCATAAGCCCTAATTCTTGTAGCTCTATCTTTTTTGAGCTACTTTTATCGGTTATTAACGCTATATGCCCGCTTTGGTCGTCTATTTGGGCGGCATATATAACATAATCTCCTTCATTTAACAAAATGCCCTTAACGCCGCCAGAAATTCGGCCTTGAGCGGGAATATCGCTTGATTCCGCGTTAAGCCCCATACCTTGAGCCGTAACAAACAATATAGACGAGTCTTCGATTTCTTCTTCTATATTAATTACCTCGTCGCCGTCTTTAAGTTTGACAGCCTGGAAAGTTGATTTGATTATTCCGTATTCGGACCAATCGGATTTTTTGACCATGCCGTCTTTGGTAAAAAACAGTAATTTGCCTTCGGGTAACTTTTCTTTTACGGTAAAGATTTTGATTAGTTTTTCGCCGTCTTGTAGATCGGGAATGCAAACCTTTAGGTCCTCGCCCTTGTCTCGCCATTTGGCTTCAGGTATGGACAATACATCGACTTTGTAGCAATTGCCTAAGTTAGTAAAACAATAAATAATATCGTATGTTTGTGCTTGAGTCAAAAGTTTATAAATATCATGCTGGCTAGAACTATCGGTAAATTCTTTGACAGACATTGAGTAATTTTTTTGTGGAATGCGCTTTAACGAGCCGTTTTCGTTATAACCTATCACAAAATCCTCAATGGGCTTTTCGTCGTCGTCCGCGGGGATATAATAATCTTCCGCGCTTTTGATTATTTCCGATCTTCTCGGCTCTTTATACGCGCGCTTAATTGTGTTAAGTTCGCTTACGATTACTTCCATTTGGAGTTTTTTGCTCGCTAAAATCGCCTCTAGTTTTTCTATCAAGATTTTTAACTGCGCCAATTCTTTTTCTAGCTTGTTAACTTCCAAATGCGTAAGTCGGGCAAGTCGCATATCTAAAATAGCTTGAGCTTGAACTTCGCTAAGAGCAAATCTAGCGCATAAATTTATCCTTGCCTCGCTGACAGACGCGCTTGATTTGATAATTTTGACAACCTCGTCAATATTTTTAACGGCTATTAAAAGTCCCGTTAAGATATGCTCTCTTTTTTTAGCTTCGTTTAGTTCGTATCTGGTTCTTTTTACAATAATCTCTCTTTGGTAATTGACATAATACGCTATTATATCAAGCAAGCCCATTTGTTGCGGCTTGCCATCCGCGATCGCCACCATATTAATTCCAAAGTTTTGGGATAACTGCGTGTATTTAAACAAAATCTCGCAGATTTTTCTGGGGTCTGTGTCTTTTTTTACTTTTATTACCGCGCGCATGCCGTCGCGGTCGGATTCGTCCAAAATTTCGCTTATGCCGCTTAACAACTCTTTTCTTTTTTCTCTTTGATTCATAATTGATTCTAGCAATGAGGCTTTATTGACTTGATACGGCAATTCTTTAATTACTATGCTCCTTCTATCGTTATCGTCAACTTCTATATGAATTTTGGCCCTCATTGTAATCTTGCCCCTGCCTGTTTCATAAGCTTTTTTTAGCTCAGAACCAGTAATTATATAGCCGCCGCTTGGAAAATCAGGGCCTTTTATAATCTTCATCATTTCTTTTAAGGTAATTCGAGGGTTGTTAATATAAGCGATAACGCCGTCAATTACTTCGGCTAAGTTATGCGGGGGAATATTAGTGGCAAGCCCTACCGCGATACCCGAAGCGCCGTTAACCAATAAATTAGGAAACCTGCCGGGCAACATATCAGGCTCTTTGATGGAATCGTCAAAGTTAAGACTCCATTTGACTGTGTCTTTTTCTAGGTCTCTTAAAAGCTCCATAGCTATAGGCGCCAATCTAGCTTCGGTATATCTCATCGCCGCGGCGCTGTCGCCGTCAATAGAGCCAAAGTTGCCGTGACCGTCAATCAGCGTGTGGCGCATATTAAACTGTTGCGCCATTCGCACCATAGCGTCATAAACAGACCTATCGCCGTGAGGATGATACTTTCCCAAACAATCGCCCACTATGCGCGCCGATTTTCTATACGGCTTATCAGGCGTTATGCCTAACTCATATAATGAATATAATATCCTGCGTTGAACAGGTTTTAGTCCGTCTTCTACTCGGGGCAATGCCCTATCCATTATTACATGCTCGGAATACGGCATCATAGAAGAGTGCATTACCTCTTCCATTGTCTTTTGTATTATTTGTTGCTGAGTATTTTCTTCCATTAACCAATTTCTCCTAATAGTCTATCGTCTTTGTTAAAGTTAGCGTGCTCTATTATATAACTCTTTCGTAACTCTACGGCGTCGCCCATAAGAGTGGTAACAAGTTTTTCGGCCTCGGCGGCGTCGTCAATTGTAACTTGAACGAGCTTGCGCGTTTTGGGATTCATAGTGGTTTCCCATAATTGATCGGCGTTCATCTCGCCTAAACCTTTGTAACGCTGTATCTGATAGCCGCGCCCTACTTTTTCTTTGACCATATCCAATTCTTCATCCGTATAAGCGTATTCTATAATGTCTTTTTTATACACCTTATACAAAGGCGGCATACCTATATAGACAAAACCTTCGTTGATAAGGTTTTTCATATATCTAAAGAAAAATGTTAATAAAATAGCCCTTATGTGCGCGCCGTCTTGGTCGGCGTCAGATAAGATAATCACTTTGTGGTAATTAAGGCTGTCCACTGAAAAATCTTCGCCAATCCCTGCCCCCAACGCGCTGATTATCGTTCTTATTTCCTCGTTTTGCAAAACTTGGTCAAGCCGTTTCTTCTCAGCGTTAAGCGGCTTGCCTCTTAATGGCAATATCGCCTGAAAATATCTGTCTCGGGCTTGTTTGGCGGTGCCTCCCGCCGAATCGCCCTCAACAATAAACAACTCGTTGATTTCGGGTTTTCTAGATGTGCAACTGGATAATTTGCCCACAAGCGTGGCATTTTCCAAACTGTTTTTTTGACGGGTAATCTCCTTCGCCTTGCGCGCCGCTTCCCTTACCCTTGCCGCGCCTATCGCCTTTTGGATGATTTTTTCAGAAATTCTTTTTTTGGAATTTTTTTCAAAGAATTTGTGTATTTCGGAAACCAAAATGCTTTCGCAAGCTACTCTAGCGTCGGGATTGCCGAGTTTGGTCTTGGTCTGCCCTTCAAACTGGACATTATGCATTTTAACGGAAACAACAGCTGTTAAACCTTCTCTAAAATCTTCTCCCAAAAGATTAGGGTCTTTATCTTTGAGCAACCCGTATTTTCTCGCTAGGTCGTTAAAGGCTCTGGTAATGGCGGCTTTTATTCCTGTTTCGTGAGTTCCGCCTTCTGTGGTCGGTATGTTGTTGACATAAGATATAATAGTGTCGGTATATGAATCGTTATATTGAATAGCGATACTTAAATAAATATCATCTTTTTCGCCTTCAAAATATAAAGGATCATGCAAGGGGTTTTTTGCTTCGTTAACATATTTAACAAAATCAATAAGACCCCCTTCATAACAAAATTCTCTTACTATCGGATAATGTTCGTTTCTTAAGTCTTTGAATATTATAGTTATGCCTTTATTTAAAAAGGCAAGCTCTTTTAATCTTTTGGTAATAACATCATTGCTAAAAATTATTGAATCAAAAACTCGCTTATCGGGATAAAAAATAACCAAAGTGCCGCTTTTTTTGGTTGGCTGGATTTTTCTAAGTCCGCCTTGCGCCACACCGCTTCTTATCTTTCTTTGCTCGTCCTCATAAGAGGCAAATTCCATACGGTATTCCCAACCGTCTTTATAGACATACACTTTGAGCCATTCGCTCAAAGCGTTGGTCACGCTGGCACCCACTCCGTGCAACCCACCCGAAAAAGAATAATTGCTGGCATCAAATTTGCCGTCAGCGTGAAGTTGCGTAAAGACTACCTCGACGCCGCTTATTCCCAATTGTGGATGAAGGTCCACAGGAATACCCCTT
>DUVY01000066.1 GCA_012840805.1 Clostridiales bacterium
CAAAGTTAGGGCTAAAAAAATTAAAATAATAAAAAGATAGCATTTATACAAAAGAAAAAGCGCTTACAAAAGAAGACACTCTTATAAAAATACAAAAGAAAAAAGCGTTTAAAACACAAAAGAAGTAAATTTTAACAATTTACAAAAGCAAAAGGCTTTATCGTTGTTGGACGATAAAGCCTTTTGCTTTAATGTCCATTTTTACGGTATTTTATTTAGGGTTTAAGGTTATTTATACTCAAAATAATAAATAATCCTATCATTAAATAAGCGCTGTGCTTTTAAAATTAGATTAAGGGCTGAAAAGAATTAGTAATTTCATTTAATGGTGCGAGGGACGGGACTTGAACCCGTATGGATTGCTCCACATGCGCCTGAAGCATGCGCGTCTGCCAATTCCGCCACCCTCGCAAAAGACATTAATATTTTAACAAAAGCTAATATACTAACATAAGACCGTTTTTACTAATAAAAAATATTTATTAATTCTTAAGCTAATATAATTTCGCGTTCAAAATTTGTTCTTTTGCTGATTTTATATCCATTTAACAGGAAAATCAAGTATTTTACCATAAAAAAAATTGCCAAAATTTTTTGTTTTGATAATCCGATTATTTTAGCTAAAGCGGCAATTATAAAATTGAAAATCTTATTTTAAATTGAAAAGTCGTTTATGTGTCAAGGTAATAACATAAAGACTATATAATATTTAAACCAAGCGAACAATATAAAAAATATGTAATAGTTTAAACAGCGTATATGAAAAATGTCTAACAACCACAAATAATCTTACTATTAACAATAATATAGACATTTTAATTATAAAACCTTTATCTCAAAACCCTCGTCTTTTGATTCTTTTTTCTTTGTAGTCCTCAAAGGCGGCTTTGGATAATTCTTGATCGTCGCAACCCAAAACCTTTGCCATAGCGGGCAACCTTTCTTTTGAGGGCAGAGATATTTCATTTAGATATTGATATATCATCATTCTTGACAAGTTCAATTTTTTAGCAAGCTCAGACGGCGTCAACATATTTCGGTCCATTAATTCTTGTAATTTTTTGGCAAATTTTTTGCCCATAAAAAGTCCCCCATAAACTATATTTATCTATTATATCAAAATACGCGAAATATATCAATATTTGTAAAAAACTTTGAGTTTTTGATATTTTTTTTAAAATTTATAAAAAATAATACTCAACGAAAAAGAGATAATATAAAAATCAAAAATCTCAAGCAAAAAATTTTATGAAAAACTAATAAAACAAACACCCTGAATAATTACATTTATAAAATATAATGCTTTAATTAACTACACCCAAAAAAACTACCGCCCTACTAAGCAATAATCTCTACCAAAAAAATCCAAAACCTAAAAATTTTTGCCAAAAATTACAAAAAATATATTGACAACCTTAAAAAGCGATGTTATAATTTTTTAAAGGTCAAAGTAAGTCAAACTTATGATAAACTTGAAAAACAGGTAAAACGATGGCGACAATAAGCGATTTGATTGAACAATTTATAAAATCCTTAATGGGCGAGAGCGACACTATTAACATATCCCGCAATGAGCTTGCCCAATATTTTGATTGCGCGCCCAGTCAAATCAATTATGTTTTGGCCACCCGTTTTAGCTTTGAGCACGGCTTTGTGATAGAGAGCAGGCGCGGGGGAGGCGGTTTTATAACGCTTATAAAAATCGCGCCGTCCTATCAGGAACTATTAAAAAGATTGGATGAATATACTACAAAAGAAGGCCTTACCTATCAAAAAGCCGTTCAATTAATAAAAAGACTTCGCGAAGAAGACATAATCAACCAAAGAGAAGCCGAGATAATCAAATCGGCGATAACAGACAAGGCGCTGATAGTGCCCACCGATTGCAAAGATATTTTGCGGTCCAATATTTTAAAATCAATATTTGCTGGCATATTCAAGGAGGCAAATTAAATGCTGTGCGAAAACTGCAAAAAACGGGAAGGCATACCCAATGTGTATATACTCAACGGAGTTACCAAAGTCCGATACTTATGTTCGGAGTGTAATTCCCAAATTATAAAACAAAAGATGGGCACGGGCTTAGGAAGCGGGTTTTTGGACGACTTTGGCGATATCTTTAACGACTTGAGCGATGTATTTGACCAATTGTTTGGCGTAGAGAGAAACGCGCCCTCAATCCCGTCTTTGCGATGTTCTCGTTGCGGCACTACAAGCAACGAGTTTTTAAATTCGGCTTTTGTGGGTTGCGCGCAATGTTACAAGGCGTTTGAGCCGATTATGGAAAGCGTCATCAAAAAGTGCCAAAAAGACAATATCCACACTGGCAAAGGCCCCAACGGCATCGCCAAGACATATATCAGTCTTCAGCGGCTTAACGCCGAGCTAAAAAAAGCCGTCCAAGACGAAAGGTATGAGGACGCCGCTTTGATAAAAAAGCAAATTGAGCAATTAAAGGGAACGCAAAAATGATAAAAAGCGATATTAGCAATTATGTTATAAGCTCTAGAATAAGGCTTGCGCGAAACCTCGCCAAATATCCTTTTCCCAACAAAATGGGCTTTGAGGACGGGCTTCGCGTCATCAAAGAAGTAAGCGAGCCTTTGGAAAAATATGTTGACGGCAAGTTAATAATGCTCAAAGACCTTGAGCCCATAGAGATTAAGGCGTTTACCGAAAAGCATTTGATATCCAACGCTTTGGCGGAAAACATTAAAACAGGCGGGGTAGTCATAAATAAAGACTCTACCCTGTCAGTAATGATAAACGAGGAAGACCATGTCCGAATCCAAGTAATCAAGCGCTCGCTTGATCTAGAATCAGCCTACGAGCTTGCCGACAAAGTGGACGACCTTATCAGCGAAAACTCGGAAGTAGCTTTTGATATACACTTAGGGTATCTGACGGGCTGTCCCACCAATCTAGGCACGGCTATGCGCGCCTCGGTTATGATGTTTTTGCCGGCTTTGACCATTAACCGCACCATCAACAACGTGATTTTTTCAAGCTCAAAAGACGCTTTGGCGCTAAGGGGCGTTTTTGGCGAAGGCACTCAAGCCGAAGGGTATATGTATCAATTAAGCAATCAATATTCTCTGGGCTTGAGCGAAAAAGAAATAATCAATTCGGTAAAAAACCAAATCTATAAGGTAGCCGAAGCCGAAGAGATAGCGCGCGACACGCTTCTAAACAAAAACCGCGTGGAGCTTACCGATATGATTATGCGAGCGTGGGGCATACTAATCAATGCTTACAAAATTGACACCGCCGAGTTTATGCAAAATATCTCATTGATAAAACTAGGCGCGGCGTTGGGGATTTTAAAGATAAAAAACTCGGCGCTGGACGAGATAATTATCGCTTGCAGACCCGCTAATCTAGCGTTAAGAAGCGGAAAAAAACTAGACGCCATTGAACGCGATATTTACAGAGCTGAGTTTTTAAAAGATGTATTGCCCAAAATGGCGTGATTTATTTAAGGATATTATTATAAAAAAGAAAATAGTGTAATAGAGGTGTAAAATAATGTTGTTTGGACAAATCAGCGCGACGCAGAGCGCTATGAACGCTTTACAAGAAGCCGAAAAATTAGTAAGAGCGATAGGCGGCAATGAAATAGGAACAGAGCATATTTTATACGGCATTGCCAAAGGCAATTCTTTGGCGGCTAAGGTGCTTAGCGAATGCGGCGTTACGCCCGAAAAAATAACGAGCTTTATTTCTTCGGGAAACACGCTTAACCAATTAGAAAGCTTATTAGGCGGCGGATTTTTAAAGGCGCCTCTTCATTATTCCACCCGCTCCAAGAATTTATTGCTAATGGCGCAACAGATTGCCCGCCAGTTTAAGATGCCCGCCGTAAGCAGCGAGTTTTTGCTGGTCGCGCTTTTGCAAAGCACGGACAGCATAGCGTATAGCATTTTGCAAGAACTCAATGTCAAGCCCCAAGATATATTGGACAAGCTAGGCAACCTAGGCGGCTCGGCGAGCGAAATGACGGGCACGAAAAAACCCCAATCCCCGTTACCTTCGTTTTTGAGAGATTTGGGCATTGACATAACGGAAAGAGCGAGAGAACAAAAGCTTGACCCCGTAATCGGCAGAAAAGATGAGATAGAGCGCATTATCCAAATACTTTGCCGAAAGACCAAAAACAATCCTGTCCTAATCGGCGAGCCCGGCGTGGGCAAGACTGCCGTTGTCGAAGGTCTAGCCCAAGCCATAGTCAAGGGCGATGTGCCCGAATTATTAAAAGATAAAACTATCTTCGCTTTGGATATCGGCAGTATGCTCGCGGGCACAAAATACCGCGGCGATATGGAAGAAAAACTCAAAAGAGCCATTGAAGCAACAATAAAACACGGCAATATTATCGTGTTTATTGACGAGCTTCACACATTGGCGACGGCAGGCGCGGACAGAGGCGAAGTCAAGCCCGCCGATATGCTAAAACCTTATCTGGCAAGAGGCGAGTTGCAGACAATAGGCGCGACAACTACGGACGAATATCGCAAGTTTATAGAAAAAGACAAAGCGCTTGAGCGCCGTTTTCAACCTATAATGGTCAATCCGCCCACGGAAGAAGAGACAATCGAAATCCTAAAAGGCTTGAGAGATAATTACGAGGCGTTCCACAAAGTAAAAATTACGGACGATGCGATTGAAGCCGCGGTCAGAATGTCCGAGCGCTATATTATGGACAGATATTTGCCCGACAAGGCGATAGATTTAATAGACGAAGCGGCGAGCCGTGTCAAAGTCAGCGGCAACACTATGCCGCCTCAAATCAAAGAAAAAGAAGAAGAGCTTCAAAGACTAGAGGCCGAAAAAGCCGATGTTTTGAGCAAAGACGAATTTGAAAAAGCTTCGATAATAAGGGACAAGATATACGCGATAAAAGAAGAGATAGAAAATCTCAACACGCAATGGAAGAAAAAGACCATTGAGGACCAAGCCCAAATCGATGTGGAAGATATTGCCCATGTCGTCGCAAGCTGGACCAAGATACCCGTTACTAAGATTAACGAAACCGAAAAAGAAAAGCTAATGAAGCTTGAGGAAATTTTGCACAAACGCGTAATCGGTCAAGACGAAGCGGTCATAAGCGTAGCCAAAGCTATAAGACGCGCGCGAGCGGGGCTAAAGAGCGTCAACAGACCCGTAGGCTCGTTTATATTCCTAGGACCTACGGGCGTGGGCAAGACCGAATTGTCCAAAGCGCTGTGCGAGGCTATGTTTGACGACGAAAATCTTATGATAAGGCTTGATATGTCCGAGTATATGGAAAGCCACAGCGTAAGCAAGCTCATAGGCTCGCCTCCGGGATATGTAGGATACGACGAGGGCGGACAGCTGACCGAACAGGTAAGGCGCAAGCCATATTCCGTGATTTTGTTTGACGAAATAGAAAAAGCGCATCCCGATGTCTATAATATGCTCTTGCAGATTTTGGACGATGGCAGGCTTACGGACGCGCAAGGCAGGGTAGTCAGCTTCAAAAACACCATAATTATAATGACATCCAACGTGGGCGTGAGCGCGTTAAAAAACGCCCCAAAAGCCTTAGGTTTTTCCGAAGAGTCAAGCGAGCGCGACGAGCAAAAAACCAAAGAGATTTTGCTCAACGCCCTAAAGAAAAGGTTCAAGCCCGAGTTTTTGAACAGGGTAGATGTTATTACGGTATTTCATCCTCTTAGCCAGGAGCAGATAAAACTAATCGCCCAAAATATGCTCAGCGACATCAATAAAAAACTCAAAGACAAGAATATTACGATTACTTTTTCCGAAGATGTGCTTGATATGGTAACGGCCCAAGGTTACGACCCAGAATACGGCGCAAGACCTCTTCGCAGAGTAATAGAGCAAAAAATAGAGGACAAATTAGCCGAAGAAATGCTCGCGGGCAATGTTAAGGATAACGCCGCCTTGAACTGCGTTTTGGAAGACGGAGAGATAAAATTTGTTACTAAGGCAAAAGCCTCAAAATCCAAATAAGACCTTTTTATGTAAAGACGGCTTAGTTATGTGATTTATTCACAAGCCGTCTTTACAAAGCATATTAAAAAGTGTTAATATAAAATTAACAATTAGTCTATAATTTTTATAGGCAATAAGGTCAAATTTTTCTTACATTTTTAAGAAGACAGGGAGGCTGATTATGAAGTATGAAATCATTTCCAAAAATTTTCCCACAAGCAAAAGACTTGAAGAAATCATCAAAAAGAAATTTGACAAACTATCAAAGTTTTTTGACCCCGACACTCCCATTAAGATCAACCTAAAAAAAGAAAAAGAGGATTATGTGTTAGAGGCTACTATTTTTTCCGACCATGTGTTTAGAGCCGAAGTCAAGACCAAAGACGATATGTTTGCCAATGTGGACGCCGCCCTAGACAAAATTGTGCGGCAAATAACCAAACACAAGTCCAAGTTTGATTCCAAAAGAATGAAAGAATTTCTCAAAACAATGAACGGGCTTATACCTAAAGATGAAGTAGAAAAGCCTTCCAAAGTGGTAAAAACCAAAACATACTACCTAAAACCTATGAGTGTTGACGAAGCCAAGCTTCAAATGGAACTTTTGGGACATGACTTTTTTGTCTTTTTGAACGAAAAAGACGATAACGTCAATGTAGTTTACAAACGCTATGACGGCGATGTAGGAGTAATAGAAGCGATTATTTAAAATATAGGTGCCGCCAAATACGCTTTGGCGGCTTATTTTTTGACTATAATTAAATCCAGCGTATTTATTCCAAAAAGCGTGATTTTAGATATTAATCTGATATAATATTAATATTGTGTTTAAGATAAGGCGCATATGAGAGTAGGAATTTCAACCGCAACTTTTTTTAATAGAATCTATAACGAAGACGCGTTTGACCAACTCAAGAAATTAGACTGCGATTTGACCGAAGTCTTTTTCACCACATACAGCGAATATGAGGAAGAGTTTGTCCAAAAGATAGCGCGCGCCAAGGGCGACATTGTCGTGCATTCTGTGCACGCTTTGGGCACTCAGTTTGAGCCCGAATTGTTTAATGTATCGCCAAGAGTCCGAGCCGACGCCGAAAGAATATTTCGCAAAGTGTGCAATGCCGCCCGAATCTTAGACGCGAAATATCTCACTTTTCACGGTCCTTACATAATGAAAAAACAGGAATATGTCCTAAACTATGAAAAACTGGGCAATAGAATAAACGAGCTAATAGATATCGCTAAAAGTTACGGCGTTTGTTTATCTTACGAAAATGTGCATTACGCTTTTTTTAATCATCCCTCGTTTTTTACCAAACTAAAAAAATATTGTTCCGATATTTGGGGAACATTGGACATAAAGCAATCAATCCAAGGCGGCGTTGACCCTTACGATATGCTAGAAGCCATAGGCGACAGGCTTTCCACCATTCATATTTGCGACATAAAAGACAATAACCAAACCGCGATAATCGGCCAAGGCGCTTTTGATTTTGAAAAGTTTATTATTACCTTAAAATCAAAAAACATCAAAGCGCCCGTTATTTTGGAGTTATATTCAACGGATTACAACACTTTGGACGAGCTAAAACAAAACTACGAATATATAAAAAATCTAGCGCGCTAGTTATTATTTTTTGTATCGTTTGATTATTTCTTTTGCCCAATCATCGTCGGGCGACTCTATAATCAAATACGGCTCGGAGCCAACGCTGTGCGGCGCGAGCGTAAGCGTAAGATAGCGGGTTTTGTTTTTTTGGACCATTATATAAAACACGAGATAGTCTACATAGCCGTCTTTATAAGCGAGTATCGTTATATCCCCCCAAGGTCTTTCCAAGACATCGTCAAAGTTGCTGTTTTTAAGATAAGGCGCTTGTATTGTGGGCGTATTGCCGTATTTGTCGGTGGTATAATATTGTTTGGTTTCCAATATGCATACTGTCGCGTTTTCCAAAGGCTCGCGCGTTTTTAGGTCAATTATACTAATTTTCAAATAAGCCCAATCAGTCTGAGCCGAAACTGCTTTGTTATTATATAAACCAATCATTATTAAGACCGTAACAATGCAGGTAACAAGGCAGCTGACAACGATAATAATCAAAAAAAATTTTAGCCGCGCTTTGCTCATAAAACATCCTTTTTGTATAAAATTTATACAATATGTTGTTTAATTTATATGTGTTTTTTGTTCAAATAATGATTTGACTATTATTGGTTATTTATGTAAAATAAAAAAAACTATTTGTTAGGGAGCAAATTTTTTTATGCGACTAAAAATTGATTACAACAATATGATGCGTCACGCTTTAGGCGACGAAGAAGGACTTGATTTTAACGAATTTGAAGAGCACAAAGAATTGCTGGAGCTAGCATACAGCAAAGTTATGGACAACAAAGGCAAGGGCTGGCAAGAGTGGACCGCTTTGCCTTTTACGCAGCAAGAAGTCATAAAAGACATTCTAGATACCGCCCAAAAATACGCCGATTATGACAATGTTGTGGTCTTTGGAATAGGCGGCTCGGCTTTGGGAACTATTGCCGTTGCCAACGCGCTGTTACATCTTAAGCACAACGAATTGCCCAAAAGCGTAAGAAAATCGCCTAGGTTATATGTGGAAGACAATATCGACCCTGAAAGAATGCGGGCGCTTTTGGATATAATCGATGTAAAAAAGACCGTCTTTAATGTCATTACCAAAAGCGGAACGACAAGCGAAACGCTTGCCCAATTTATGATAATTCAAGACATCCTAAAGCGACAACTAGGCGAAAAAGCCAAAGACAATATAATAATTATCACCACAATGGGCAAGGGCACGCTTTATGACATAGCTGTCAAAGAAGGCTATAAGGTTTTTGGCATAGGCGGCGGCGTGGGCGGAAGGTTCAGCGTTTTCTCGCCCGTAGGACTTGTGCCGCTGGCGCTAGTCGGCATTGATATCAAAGCCCTTTTGGATGGCGCTAGGGAGATGAGCGAAGCGTGTTTTGCGCCCGACTTTGCCCAAAACCCCGCGCTATGCACGGCGTTTTTGCAATATATGTCTATGAGACGGGGTAAAAGCATCTCGGTTATGATGCCGTATGCCGATAGCCTAAAATATATGGCTGATTTTTATTGTCAGCTGTGGGGCGAATCTTTGGGCAAGGCGATTGACAATAACAATAATTTGGTTAATGTCGGTCAGACGCCCGTCAAGGCTTTGGGCGTTACCGACCAGCACAGCCAAATCCAATTATACACCGAAGGACCTTATGACAAGGTTGTTACATTTTTGGCGGTTGAGAACTTTAGAAACACGGTCCAAATGCCGACTCTTGATGCGTCCGAGACCGAATTTTTGCAAAACAAAACGCTCAACGAGCTTATAAATTGCGAGCGTCTCGCGACCGAATACGCCTTGACCAAAGCCAAAAGACCTAATTTCACAATTATCTTGCCCGAAGTCAACGCGCATACGATAGGAGAATTATTGCAATATTTTATGTATCAAACGGCGTATTGCGGCGCGTTGCTTGATATTAACACCTACAACCAGCCGGGCGTAGAGGAAGGCAAGCAGGCGACTTTCGCGATGATGGGCAGAAAAAATTACGAAAATAAACTAGAAGAAATCAAATCAATCCAAAAAGACGAGCGCTTTATAATAAAAAATCAAAAACTATTATAAAAACTAGTTTTTGGACCATAATTTCATATAGATATGCCGTATGTATTTTGTTGATTTGTTTTTGATGTTTATAACATTTTCTTTTTTCGGTTGGGTTATAGAAACAATCTATTGTTCTATATGGGAAAAAAGATTTGTTCATAGGGGATTTTTGAACGGGCCGGTCTGTCCGATATATGGAATCGGGGCGTTGGCGGTGGGAATCCCCCTTTCTTTTATCAATGTTCATCCTATCGCCAATTATTTTTTGGTGTTTTTGGCGGGCGTAATTATCTGCACTATTTTAGAGTATCTAGTCGGGGTTATATTAGAGAAAATATTCAATCTTAAACTTTGGGATTACTCAAATTTTCCGCTTAATATTAACGGCAGGGTCTGGATAGGCTATTCTCTGGGCTGGGGGTTTTTGAGCATTCTTTTGGTGTTTTTTATCAATCCGGGAATGACTAAGGTTTTGGCGTTAATCCCCGCCAATATAAAATATATTATTACTATATTTTTAGCTACGGTGTTTATAACGGATTTTGTTTTTACAATCTTGAATCTTTCGGCTATATCCAAAAAGCTGGACGAACTCAAAAAGCTGTTTACAAAATTACAACTCAAATTAAAAGCCTTAGGCGAGCAGGGGGCGGATTTCAGTTTTTTGAGCAGCAAAAAAGACGATGAGTTGGAAAACTACAAAAAGTTAGCCAACAAATTGAGCAAACACCGCATAATCCGAACTTTCCCGCACTTTACAATCAAAAGATTCGCCGAACAGCTTAAACTTATCAAAAACAAAATCAAAGCCGAAAAAAACAAAAAGCAATAAATATTTTGTATTGCGATTTTCAATAGTTAATAATTTTAAAATTAGCAAATACTAAAAAAGGCTTAAAAAAATTAAGCCTTTTTTTTATAAAGAAAAAAACGCTATGAAACTTGAAGATTACAAACAAAAAAGAGATTTTACCAAGACCCAAGAGCCCGCGGGCAAAGCGTCAGAAAAAAAGCCAAAAGACGCTTTAAGTTTTGTGGTGCAGCATCATATAGCTCGCAGGGATCACTTTGACTTTAGGCTTGAATGGAACGGCGTATTATTAAGCTGGGCTGTTCCCAAAGGTCCGTCTTATAACCCCAAAGACCGACGGCTAGCCATCCACGTGGAAGACCATCCCTTAGAATACAAAGATTTTGAGGGAACTATCCCAAAAGGTCAATACGGCGGCGGAACGGTAATGCTTTGGGACGAGGGATATTGGAAGCCCCAATTCGATGCCCAAAAAGGACTAGACCAAGGCGGTCTAAAATTTGAGCTTTTTGGCAGCAGACTCAAGGGCAAATGGGCGCTGATAAGGCTCAAAGACCAAGATAACGGCAAAAATTGGATATTGCTAAAAGAAAAAGACGAATACTCGTCCACAGAAGACAAAATTTCCGCCTTTACTACCAGCATAAGAACGGGGCGGACTATGAGGCAGATAGAATTGGGAATAGAAAAAAATAATTTCCATAACCCAATCAGCCAAGTCAATGTTCAGCTTGCCAAACTTGTAGACAAAGCGCCCCCAGGCGATGATTGGCTTTACGAGCTAAAATATGATGGATATAGAATCGTGGCGTTTGTGGAAACCGACAAAGCTAGACTGGTCACAAGAGGCAACAAAGACTTTACCAAATATTTTGAGCCCATCGCCCAATCCCTTGTTGAATGGGCGGCGGGCAGAGCTATGGTTTTGGACGGCGAAGTCGTTACTATTGACAGCCAAGGCAGGACGGATTTTCAGGCTTTGCAAAGCTATATGAAAGACCCCAAAGGTAAAAATTTGACTTATATAATTTTTGACCTATTGGCGTTAGACGGCGCGGATTTGAGAGAACATCCGCTTATCCAAAGAAAAGAGATGCTTAGCGATTTATTAAAAGACGCGCCCCAGAATCTCTATTACAGCAAGCATGTTCTGGGCAACGGCAAGCAAAATCTAGAGGCGGCTTGCAAGCTTAATATGGAAGGGATAATAGGCAAAAAAATCAATTCCAAATACAGCGGGATGCGAAACGGCGATTGGATAAAGCTAAAATGCGCGCAAAGCCAAGAGTTTGTAATTGGCGGCTATACCAAAACGGACAAAAAAATAAGGGGAATAAGCTCAACGCTGTTAGGTTATTACGAGGGCGAAAATTTGATTTATTGCGGACGCGCGGGCACGGGCTTTCCCCAAAAAACGCAATTAGAGCTAGAGCAAAAATTTGAAAGCATCAAGCAACAAGACCCGCCTTTTCTCAACGCCCCAAAACCAAAAACCAACGAAAAAATCATATGGCTAAAGCCGAAGTATATAGCGCAAGTTAATTTCACCGAATGGACGCAAGATAATTTGCTTCGTCAAGCGAGTTTTAAGGGATTGAGAATGGACAAAGACCCAAAAGAAGTTGTCAAAGAAAGCCCGCGCGATAATCAAAACGCCCAGAAAGAAACACAAGACCAAGCAATTTCGCGGGAATTAAAACCCATAAAAAAGGGCGCCAATGTCAATTTAGGCGGCATTAAAATCACGCATCCTGACAAGGTTATTTATCAGGATTTGGATATAAAAAAGATAGATGTCGCTATGTATTACGCCCAAGTCGCAGAGCGTATGCTGCCATTTATCCAAAACAGGATTCTAAGCGTAATTCGTTGCCCTAAGGGCGTTGAGGAACAATGTTTTTTCAAAAAACACCGCCAAACTCAGAGCAAGGGCATCGAAACAATTACGGTCAAAAATTCCGAGGGAAAAGACCAAGAGTATTTTTATATCCAAAACCCTTTGGGGCTTATCTCGGAAGCGCAGATGGGAACGATTGAGTTTCATATTTGGGGCAGCCGCATAGAAAATATTGAAATGCCCGATTTAATGGTTTTTGATTTGGACCCCGACGAAGATATGGACATAGAGCAAGTAAGACAGGGCGCTAAAGATTTGAAAAATCTTTTGGATAAGCTCAATTTGGTTTCTTATCTTAAGACAAGCGGCGGCAAGGGCTACCATGTGGTTTTGCCTTTTAGACAGACTGTCGATTGGGATACATTTAACGATTTTGCCAAGCGCGTCGCCCAAGCCCTAAAAAGCGCGTATCCCGATAAATATACAGACAATATCAGAAAGGCCAATAGAAAGGGGCGCATTTTTATTGATTGGGCGCGAAATGGCAAAGGCGCGACCAGCATAGCGCCGTATTCTTTAAGGGCGCGGGCGGGCGCGAGCGTATCAATGCCAATCGCGTGGGATGAGCTTGACACAATAGCGCCCAATGATATAAATATGTCCCAAGCGCTGTCCCGAATAAAAAGCCCTGACCCGTGGATTGATTTTTTTAAGACCGAGCAGGAACTAAAAAGCTAAAACCAAATATCCAGATAATAATTCCTATCAGCAAAAAACAAAACATAAACTTATAGCGGTAAAAAAATGAAGCCATAGCGACAAAAGACATTGGTTGTTTTTTTACGCCAAAAAAAAGCCGTAAGCGGCAAGAGCCATTGGCTGCCCAATACGCATATTTGTTTTTTGGGCGTCTTAAAGGCATTGAAAAAAGTCATTTATATTGATAAACTAATAGGGCTTGAGTTTTTGAATATTTCATAATTAGACCGTATAAACATAGTAACAAGGTTTAAGGGGATATATAAATGCTAGAACTTAACTCAAAATATGGCGTAGTAAAAATTTTCGCCAAAACCGTTGAAGACGATGCGCTGGTCCAAATAACCCAAATGGCTAATTCCGTATTGGGCGAGAACGCTCATATTAGGATAATGCCCGATTGCCATGCAGGCATTGGTTGCGTGATTGGCACAACTATGCGCATAACCAATAAAATATGCTCTAATCTAGTGGGCGTTGATGTGGGTTGCGGCGTAACTTTGGCGAAAACTGATATAAATTTTGAAAATCAGTTTGAAAAACTAGACCAAGTTATAAGGCAAAATATTCCTTATGGGCACGCCGTCCACAGCGCCGCTAACGATTGGGGCTATAAGAATCTTAGATGTTGGAAAAATCTAAGCGACAAAGTCCAATCTGTCGCTATGCGCTCTTTGGGCACGCTTGGCGGGGGCAATCACTTTATTGAGGCGTATAAAGACGGCTATATAGCCGTTCATAGCGGAAGCCGAAATATCGGTTATGAGACAGCTCGTTATTACCAAAAATTAGCCGAAAGCTCTATAAAAAAGCAAAACATTAGTATTGATAAAGACCTTGCTTATTTGACGGGGCAAGATATGAAAGACTATTTACGCGATATGATGATATTGCAAGATTTCGCGCATCAAAACAGGCTTAAAATGCTGCGGGCTATTGCCGCTGGAATGGGCGGCGAAATTAAAGATATTACAAATTCTACCCATAATTACATAGATATCAAAAGAATGGTTTTGCGCAAAGGCGCGATTTCAGCCGAAAAGGGACAGTTGCTTTTGATACCGCTTAATATGCGCGACGGGATGCTGATTTGCGAAGGCAGGGGCAACCCCGATTGGAATTGGTCGGCGCCGCACGGGGCGGGCAGGTTATATAGCCGTGCGAAAGCGAAGCAAATATTTTCGCTTGAAGATTATAAAGAATCTACGAAAGGCATTTTTAGCACCTGCGTAAACAAAAGCACTCTTGATGAAGCGCCTTTTGCGTATAAAGACTATCAAGAAATCATCAAATACATAGAGCCCGCCGTCAAAATAATCAAAAAAGTAGAGCCTATTTATAACTTTAAAGCCAATTAACCAAGATAGGCAAGTTATATGAGTTATCCATACAGACGCATAAAAAAATCAGCTTTTTATTTAAAAAGCTGATTTTTTAGTATGTATTTTCTTATCTTTGATAGATATTTTTTTTGGCGTCGGCGGCAAACCTTTCCATCTGGTTGGTAAAATTATTGGAAGCAAACAAGAATATAGCTAGAACCAAACTCAAAGCCAACTCAACCAAAACCGTGCTGTTATATACAAAAGAATACAGCCAAACATTCATACCTTCAGGCGCCCAAATTCCAAAGAAAACAGCGCCCGACAAAAAGTGGCACAAAAATCTCAAAACCCCATAAATGCCTGTTCCAGCAAAAAAACCGCCTTTGCCCAAGCGCCTAAAAAATCCAACTACAAAGAAAGATGAAAAAGCTAGCGGATAATCAAGCAAAACTTGCAAAGGATGATAGATTTGGGGGCTTTGCATAATCTGCAAAATACTATAAATAATCCCTACGATAAGCCCTTTTTTCCAGCCAAAATAATAAGCGAAAATCAACAAAGGCAACATACTCGCGGGCGTAACGCTTCCGCCTTGCGGCATAGAAAAGATTTTGATAAATGAAAGCGCGTAAGATGTAGCCAAAGCCACCGCGGCAAAAGCCGTCTCTTTGGTGGAAAAGGCGGTCTTAGCCCCGAAGATTATCGCCAAAGCTAAGATTATCAAGCCGACAGCGATAGGAAGGGTAAATTTGGCGATAAAATCAGCGTCCACATCCCAAATTAGTTTCATAAAAAAATCCTCCTTTTTTCTTACCGCGTAGTTGGAGGTTTTTGCCCATAAAATAAAATTTTCCAAAAACGAGATTACTGTTTTTGGAACATCTTATTTTTTTTTCGCTTCCCTTCGTAAGTTTTAACTTAATCAGGTTCCAAGGGTGTAATCTCAGCCGCAAAAAAACGGCACCCCCAGCGGTATTTATTTTAATTGCGATGTTTATTATATTAATTTGACCGAAAAATGTCAATCATTAACCATCGGCTAAAGAAATTTTTAAAATATATTTTTATGAATTTATTTTTTTTATGATATTTATATGCTATAATCAATCAAAATAGGGGAACAAA
>DUVY01000159.1 GCA_012840805.1 Clostridiales bacterium
ACTTCCTTTATCGTCTGCTACACCTTCCTTTTCTGCCAATTCAAACATATCTTTCCTTAACTCTTTTAACCTTTTTTCAATTATGCTTTCTACTTCCTTTACCTTTCTAAATACCTCGTATGCCTCTGACGCATTAGTCGGTTTCGTATCTAACCCCAATATATTTAAGACCGCTTCAAATTTTTCCATTTCTATTCCTCCTTAAATAAATTCTATAGAGTAGTTTGTTCAACCCTCTTAAAACCATTGTCCCTAATTTCATTCTCAAAATCCTAATTCGTTCCTTCATTGCTTTCGCCTTCCACCCATTTAACTGGATATTTTAGTCTGTTATACACCTTCTTTCTTTTGGCGTATAGCCCATTACATATTCCTATTTTACTATCCACAAAATCTAATACTATAGGCTGTTTCTTCCCTTCATACTCTCTTACTATTCTTCCTACTGCCTGCTGAACTGTAATTGCTGACCCTGTTGGTGTTGCTAAAAACAGAGTATCTAAAGAAGGAATATCTAACCCCTCTTTGGCTAAACTCATTGTGCCGAAGATTACATCATACTCACCTGCCTTATCTCTTTCTTCCTGTGGTGTCGCACCTATATAAAGCATTGTGCTAAAATCTGAATGTGTGTCTACATACTTTTTCATACCCTTTAAGTGTTCCACCCTATCTGATAGGACTAATACCTGTCTACCGCCTTTCAGGGCTTGTGCCAAATTCTTTAATATTAATATCGTTCTTTCATCATCTTCGGATAATGCTGTTAACAGTTTAGGAACATTTATTTGCCCCGACCACCTATTGACTAGGGATTGCATATTTACTTCTGCCTGTGTTCTTATACAGTATATCTCTGGCTGTAAATTCTCTCCCTTAATGGTGTGGAGGACATTACCTATGTGTGCCATGAACACCCTTTCCATACCATCTGCCCTCTTAATCGTTGCCGTCAATCCCCACCTTCTTCGTGCGGGAAATAGCTGAATAACCTCACTCCAAATCCTACTCCCTACCCTGTGTACTTCGTCTGTAACCACTATTCCGAAATACTTAAACATTTCCTCTGGGTACTTGTCTGGATTTGCTAAACTCTGTATCATTCCTATTACTATCTTCTTATCTTTGTAGTCACATCTAGTACCTTGTATTATTCCTACTTCTTCTCCCAGAAATTCCTCTACTCTATCTTTCCATTGGTGAAGTAGAAACTCTTTATGAACTAATATCAATGCGGGTTTTCCTACTCTAGCTATTGCCTCCAAACACATAACCGTTTTTCCTCTACCCGCACCTGCCTCTAAAATACCGTTTTCATTCTCCACTAATGCCTGTATGGCTTCGACCTGTTCCTCCCTCGGAATAATTCTGCTTTCATATCTTACATCAATTCCGACTACGGTTTCATCAATGTATTCCTCTGGCTCATAACCAGTTGGTAGAGTGTAATTCCTTGGTACTAATATCTTTCCGTCTTTCTCCTTGTATAAGTGGATATACTTCGGTATCTTTCTCGTAGAAAGTCCAAGCATTTCTGCTTTCTTAAACTCTGGATTATACAACTGCATTGTCTGGAGAACTTCATTCGGTATATCTTTTTTATCAAATATCTTGTGAGTGCTTTTTATCATCATCTCTTTTCACCTACTTCCTCTAATATCCCTAATGCCTCTGCCATCTTACTATTCATTAGCGACTCTCCCAAATACATTCTTCTGCATTTTTGTCGGGGCGCAACTTTACAAAGCGAGGGTGTCTATATGCACCAGATTTCATTTGTTCCATAGCCCCTATCTCCATAACTGTCCCTACAAACTCTGCTTTTATTTTACAGAACCCATCAGACAATTCTTCCTTCATACTATCTTCAATCCCGC
>DUVY01000209.1 GCA_012840805.1 Clostridiales bacterium
AAGAATATAATTTTAAATTATTTCTGGCAAAAAGGACAAATCACCCTATCTGCCAAATAAAAAAAGGCCTGATACGATTGTATCAAACCTATTCTATCAACTTGTGTTAGTGAAGCCATTATGCTACACTTTTTTTATGCATTTTAATTGAAATGCACCCCAGTTCAACTTAATGTATTTGAAATGCACCCATATATAAACGTATTGTTAATGAAATGCACCCTATTTATCTACTGATTTATTATTAATTTCAATTTTATTTTCTTTTTTATTTAATCTAGAGAATAATGAAGGTATTAGTATTGAACCTAAAAGCACTGTTGTTAAATCCAATATTCCATCAAATGCAATATTATTTTGTGTTTCAAGATTCATTTCAAATAATACTATTAAACCCGTTATTGAAGTGACAACCATTATAATTAAAAAATCAGATAAGTTTATGCTCTTCTTTTTTCTTTCTGGGATATTAGAGTTTAATACTAACGCTTTCCAATATAAATAAATTGTAATAAGTATCGACCAGTAAAATAAAATCGGTGTCAATATCGTTAGAGTATTTGATAAGTAAAAGCTTGACTTCTAACATTCTTGAAGTTTTATTGTTCCTTTTGCAGGAATAGCAATGATTTTTTGCCACCACTTAAAGTCTTTGTAATGATTCTTGATTACTTCTTTCATTGCAATATCCAATGAATAATTAATTAATATATCCTTAGCTTTGCTCAAATCATTTTCATCAAATAATATATTTGTATCATAGGGATCATTGAAATTTTTCGGTTCATTTAATAATATTTCATTATTTTCCATTATTAAAGCAGATAGATCTAGTGAACAATATTTAAAGATTTTACTCACTTTTCCCATATTTTGCACCACCCACTCATAGCCAATTAAAATGCAAAAATGCAGATACGTATTTATCGTATCTGCACTCTATCTAATGTTGATCATAATATATGCGTTATTATAATGCCAAAATAGAATGAAATACTTTTTCAATAAATAATTCGTAATCATTATATATTGTTTGGTCATTAAATTTTATCTTTATATCACTATATTTAATTGAAAAGTTATTTTTAGAAAAATATTCTTTGTATTCTTCAAATGTTTTTGGTTCTGTTCCTATAAATTCGCCTAAATCAACAATTGTGAAAAGCGTTTTATTTGGAGTATGATAAAATGCATCAATTTGATCGTTGCTCATCTTAACATATTTATCCACGTTATTTTCGGTTATTCTTTCCCATTTTAAAATTTCTCCATTTTGTTTGTAATACGGGAGAACCTCTGGTACAATAAAAATCTGAAAATAAGGTATTTTGTTTGCCCTAATATTTGCAGTCTCACCTAGCATGTTTTCAAAGTAATTATTAGAGTTTTGAGAATAATTAGACATAACAAATTTTACAGCTATTCCCGCAACAGCTTTACCATCCTTTTTAATAGTAATGTCAACATTTTTGGTCATATAACGCCCTAATATCTTTGCTTCTTTACCATCTTGAAAACCCAAACTTTTAACAACATAATTGTTACCTAACCTTTTTTGTAAGTCTTCTGCAATGAAACCATGTAAAACTTTTAATTTTTCATTACTCCTTGGACTTGTTTCTAAACTAACTAAAAAACTTCTTTTGATTGCTTCTAAAAATTTCACTTCTCTTTTTCTCCCTTCAATTTTATACACTAAATATTTTTTCAAATCTGCTGATGAGAATGTGTAGTATCCACCACTTTTATACTTACCCAACATTGAAATATAGTTGACGAAATCATCATTAAGTAATATTTTTTTGATTAAATCGAAATCAAAATCTCCAACAATATATAATCCTGAATAAATTCCTTCGCCAGGGTTCAACATTTTTATTTTAATGTCTTTTTTTGTTCTTAAAAGTGTGTTTATACTTATCTTTTTCTTCCAAAAATCTTTTACTCCCTGGCTCCTTCCAAAAACATACCAAGGTGAACCCTTATCTAGACTCCTATTCTTTAAATTATCTGCAAATGTATTAAAATATTCTTTTAGTTCTTCTTCAAATAAATCAAAATCAACTGGTTTACCTTCCTCATCGTAAGGATATATTACTTTATATTCTTTTTTTGATGATGCTTTGGTAATTGGATAAATATATTTTGATTCAAACTCAAATTCTTCTCGAATAAAAATTTTATCAGATAATGTAGCAAATCCATTTTTAACTTCAATATTTTTATTTTTTATGTCAACATTGAGGATATTCTTTAATTCTAACAAGTCTTTATATTGACCAAAATACCAGGAATCATTTAAGTTGAAATCTTCATATTTGAGAAATTCAATAAAAACTTTTTCACTTTTAATTTCATCAAACATATTATACTCTACAATGTTTCTTGAATTTTTCTTATCGAGAGTTAAGATACACGTATATGTAGTAAATTTTGGAAACACCTGAAAGTGTTTAAAATCAATTACTGATGTTAGCAATTTGTTTTCAATAACGTATTTTCTAAAATCTCTGCCTGCTAAACTATTAAAAATAGATGAAGGCGTAATATAACCAAGTATTCCATTTTCATTTAGCATATCTAATCCGAGTTCATAAAACAAAATAAATAAATCTGTCATTCCACCCTTGGTAAATTTTCTTTCTTTTACATTATCAAAATTTTCTTTTAAATTATGCACTCTTACATATGGTGGATTTCCTAATACATAGTCCATTTTATTACTATATCTAGTTACCTTTAATGTATCTCCTTGGTTTATATCCCAATTAACGTTTTCTATTCCAAACTTCTTAACAAGTTGATCTAAGTTATCTTTACACTTGATAACTTCTACTTCGTCTAGTTCAATACCATGAATATATGTTTCAAGCTCTGCTTTTAGTTTATCTTGTGCAAAAATATTTCTTTGATTAACTATGTTAAATTCTTGAATATATCTGGTAACAATTTCAATGAGAAATGCTCCATCTCCACAACTATTATCTATTACATGTTTTCCTAAAATTTTATTACCTTCGTATTCGGATTGGTCAAGTATTAACTTAACAATATAATTGGGTGTATATACAACACCATTTTCTTTTGTTTTATTCGACATATAATCACCCTTTTGATTTCATCATAAACATATTTAATTAACTAATTAATTTATATTTAAATTAAATTAGTAAGAAATCTACATTCTCATATTCAATTATAGCATTTTAACAGCAATTTTGAAAGAAAAACCTTAGTTATTGTTAATTACAAGTTAAAAGTTTAAATTAAATTACAAAGTTAAAAGTTTAATTATTCAGAACTTTTTTATTTGTAATTTTTTATTTCTTTATGAATTTTCTAAACTCTAGTATAATGATTTCGAAAGGAGGTGCTTTTGCACCATGAAGTATGATAAGAATTCATTATCATTTAAAGAAAAAAGAAAATTCCAAATTATTTCAAATGTCGTCGA
>DUVY01000067.1 GCA_012840805.1 Clostridiales bacterium
AGCCGTTATATATTAAAAAAATTTTGTCTTCCGGAAGGCCAATCTCCTTCATTTTTTTAAGGACTTCCGGAGAAATAGCAACTAGACGTGCAGCCTTGTTGGCAATTAGAATTCTCTGTAATGTAGAATACTTAATTCTTGTGTTGTGAATTGTTTCTACAAGTTTATATTGCTTACCATACAATGCTGCAATAAGATAGCAAGTTGATGTCTCTGAATGTGTGTGTATAATTTCAGGTTTAAATGAGTAATATGCTTCCCTTAATGCACAACATACTTTTACTCGGTCTTTATTTGCCCGTTTCCCGAGAAAAACAATCTTAATGCCTGAACGCATCAGTTCATTTATATATTTTTCTTCAAAGGCTAATCTGGCTTCTGTCGTTGGCAACAAGTCTTCCTCAACTCTACACATAACCCACAACTGTATAATATGATCTGGACCTGCCAGCTTAAGCAATAGGTCTTTAACGAGAATTTCTGCACCACCAGGGTTGCAAGCATTTATCAAAAAAGCTATTTTCATGTATCTATTCCTTTCTTTCTTTACTTTTTTTATTGTGGGCCCTAGATTTTTATCCATATCATGTACAATATCTCTCTACTATTGTATTACAGCACTAACCTTTAGTTTAATACGCTTTTAGTTAGAAGAAATTATTGAGGCTTTGTGTTTATATCTATAAATTACTTTTATCCTATTTATTTCAATAATTCTATTATCTCATTTATATAATTATCAATAAAATATTTTTCTGCTGATTTTTTTGCTTTTAGAGACATCTTATATAAAAGTTCACGGTTATTATACATTAACAAAATTGCTTTATATAAGTCATCAACGTTATTTTGCCTTATTACAATGCCGTCTTCACCGTTGTTTACTATTTCAGAATTATAATTAATATCACTTGCTATTGCAGGTAAAGAAGCAATTTTAGACTCTATCAAAATACCTGGAACCCCTTCGTTTTTCCATTTAGTTGGAAATAACAACAAGTCATACTCTTGTAATTTATAGTATACATTATCCCCTTGTTGTTCAAATATTCCTTTATATCTAAGAGCTTGGTTTTGCAAAATTTTTTCTTTAAACTCAGTATTATAATCGTCATCAATTTCTCCATATAAATCAATGTTTACTTTAATGCCGTTTTTTACAAGCCTGTCGCTCGCTTCAATTATAGTATCTACTCCTTTTTCTTTAGAAATCTTAGAGAAAAATACACATTTAAGAACATGATCACTTTTTTTCTCTTTTTTGGGTATGCCAGGATTTTCCCGGCAATTTGGAAATATTTTAACATTTGTAAGGCCAGCATTATTTAATGTCGTCATCATACTATTTGTCTCTACGTAAATCATCTTATAATTTCTCATCCATTTTTTATAGCTTTCTTTTGACACAATAGTAGTATGGGAAATTCCTCCCATAATCATTATTATTGAATTTCTCATTGCTTTTTTATTTATTAAATAAAGCATTCTGGTAAAATTTTCCCTGCGTTTATCACTTGCTATTCCTATTACAAAATGTGATGACCTACTTACAAGGACTTTTATCAGTTTCATTAATTCACTCAAATTCTTATTTTTAATCTTACTAAAATCAATAATTTCACAATTCAGATGTTTTATTATATTTTTAAAGAGTATATGATTTTTTATTGTTACTCCTCCATAAGGAGGTGGGAAACTACCTAAATAGTACAGTTTCAGTTTTATCATCTCCATTATTAATTTTCTTTAACTTTGGATATTACAAATCTTAGCTTTCCATTTTGTGTTCGTGAAATTGATGAAACATAATTTAGCTTAATTTCTATTTTGTCCCCTAAACGCTGATAAATTTCTTTTAACAATTGTTGCTCATGGATGTCGGTATAGTTTTCACCCCTAACAATGTTAAATATAGCTTCTCCTGCTTTTGGTTGAACAATTTGAGCCTCTTTAACAGCTAACAATTCTTTAAATATATGATCCAATCTTCCAACTTTACTCCCGTCTTTCAATATAATATAATCTTCGCTTCGACCATCGATAGTCAATATTTGACGCCCTTCCGGCGTTTCTCTAAAGGTAGCAATATCATTTGTATCGTATCTTAAAAATGGCATTGCATAATTTGTTAACGTAGTGCCTATGATTTTAGAGCCATCCCCATAAGGATTTTCTATAAATTCGACTGCAGCTATATCTTCGACAACGAACATTTTATAATCCTTCCGTTCTTGAAAGA
>DUVY01000151.1 GCA_012840805.1 Clostridiales bacterium
CGGAGTGTCTGGACGATAACGACCCAAAACAACGCGAATTAGGGCTTAACGCAGGCATTGCGTTGCTGTCTGTCTGCGATATAATAATCGTAGGCAAGCGTTACGGAATATCTGACGGAATGGAGCGAGAGATATTCAGAGCAAGACGGTTAGGGTTGGAGGAAATATGCTTGAATTAAGTTTGGGTAAAGTGATGGAAAGGAGGTAGACGAATGTTAGAAATAAACAAGATTTACAATATAGATTGTTTGGAAGGGATGAAATTACTGGATGATAGTTCGGTCGATAGTATTGTAACCGACCCGCCTTATGAATTAGGGTTCATGGGGAAGAAGTGGGACAGCACAGGTATAGCCTACAATGTTGACGTATGGCGTGAATGTCTGCGTGTCTTAAAACCTGGCGGTCATTTGTTAGCTTTTGGCGGTACCCGCACATATCACAGAATGGCTTGTGCTATTGAAGATGCGGGATTTGAGATAAGAGACCAAATACAGTGGCTGTACGGGAGTGGCTTCCCTAAATCCCATGATATTAGTAAGGCGATTGATAAGAAGCTGGGTGCAGAAAGGGAGGTTATATCCCGAAAGAAAAAACTGCAATCATATGGTTACGAAGGAAATAACGTATATGGTGGTGATGTAGATAGGGGAGGAATTCAAGAAATAACCGCCCCATCAACGAATGAAGCAAAACAATGGGACGGTTGGGGTACTGCCTTGAAACCCGCCAATGAGCCGATTGTGCTTGCTAGAAAACCAATTAGCGAAAAGACTATCGCAGAGAATGTCCTGAAGTGGGGAACAGGTGGGCTGAATATTGATGGGTGTCGCATTGGCACAGAGGAAATTAAGACATATGGAAAAAGAAAGGGCGAAGGGGTCTCTTTAGAGTGGAGTAAATACACCTCCCCCGAAGGATACGAAGGTGGAATTCATCAAGGTAGATTCCCCGCCAATGTAATTCTTGACGAAGAAGCAGGAAAGATGCTAGATGAACAAAGCGGAATTTTGAAAAGCGGTGGAGGGAATAAAGCAAATAAAAAACCACCAGCAAGAAAATCACAAGTTATTCCAACTAAAGACACAGGAGAAATATGGGAGCAGAATTCAGGTGGTGCAAGCAGATTCTTTTACTGTGCTAAAGCGTCTAAAAAAGAACGTGGCGAAGGGAATAATCATCCCACTGTAAAGCCAGTCTCTTTAATTAAGTATCTTGTAACATTAGTAACCCCGCCCGATGGTGTATGTCTTGACCCATTTATGGGTAGCGGTACAACAGCAGTTGCTTGTATTAAGATCAATCGTAATTTTATAGGGTTCGAATTAGACCCAGCGTATTGTGCAATCGCCGAAGAGAGAATCAAAAAGGCGAAACAAAATAAATTATTTTAGCCTAAAGGGGGTGAAAAATTGCAATACATCATTCTAAATAACGACAAGACTCCTGCTGAGAAATTATCAGACGGCGGTCACCCATTAAAAGAAGTGGAAGGGTTCGACAACTTAGGTGTACTCATTCCCCCTCCCTATATCGTTTTGGATTTCGACACGACTTCGGATGCTGAAATCATGCTGAACATTGTCGAGGACTTGAAAATAAAATGCCTTGTTATGAAAACGACAAGGGGTTATCACTTTTGGTTTAAGAGTGAGGAACCGTGGAAGAACTTCAAAAAGACCCGACTTGCTATCGGTATCTACGCCGATTGTCGCTCGTATGGAAAGCTCTCTTACACTGTAATCAAGAAAGACGGA
>DUVY01000150.1 GCA_012840805.1 Clostridiales bacterium
ACTCTTGGTCCCTGACACCAAACCCATGATATGCCCTTCCAGGGTAGTCGGTCATTGACTATGTACGTTACTCCAGCATTCTCCATCTCTGCATTAAGAGAAACGGCATCCTCTAAAGTCATAGATTTTTTAGGGGTCGTGTCCCTTGTTACTTCTTCACCGTCCGAGTTCTTAATCTTGAGTTTTTCTTCTGCACCAAGAGCCGTGCAGGTCAAGGACAAAAGCAATATCAACAGGACTAATACGCATCTGTATCTCATTATAAAATTCTCCTGATGCTTCTTGTTATAGATATTCCCGAAATCGTCAAAAAAGTGCCTCGATTACAGCCAATACCAACATGTAAAAAATATTTCCCATTAGTGCAAATAGACACATGGTAAGCCCGCCTATAAACCTTCTAGGAGGGAGGCTATACTTAGAGCTGGATGTAATTCTCAATTCCCCTAAAATGAACATAACTGCAAGGAATATACAGAAGTTGACATAACCACCGTATAATTCCACTATTGTGTTATTTTCATAAGGATTTGGTACAAAAGTGACGGCGGTATAAATCATTCCTGCTGTATTGCCGTATTCATCTTTCGAGTTCTTAATCTTGAGTTTTTCTTCTGCACCAAGAGCCGTGCAGGTCAAGGACAAAAGCAATATCAACAGGACTAATACACATCTATATCTCATTATAAAATTCTCCTGATGCTTCTAATTATTGATATTCCCAAAATTGCCAATGTAGCAATATAATTAAATAAATCTATACTGACACCAGCTTTGCCGATTTTCGCATTCCTAACTTTTATCTCTTCGTCCGATAGCGTTTTAAATCCTTTTTCCGAATAAACTGTTATTTTCAATTTTTCCCGGTCAAACTCTCCAGGGATATACCAACCGTCCCCTACCCGCTGGAACTCCCCAACCCACATATCACGATCTACAAAGTGTCTGGCTGTTTTCCCGTCGTAGGAAATCTTGATAACCTCTATATCGTCCTCTCCTTCAACCGTGAGTAAGCTATATGGAGCAGTTGAGTAATTGTGATAAACGACTGTAGCGGACGCTTTTAAGTTCTGTTCCACGTTCGGATATCGGAATGTGTAATCTCTTTTAAGGAGATCTTTCAAGGTTGTGAAGATCTCCTTCGTTTCTTCGATTGATGGAGGATTCTCTGCGCTGTATCCGTCCCTTTCGATGTCAGGCATATCAACAAATTCATTATCGTGAATCCAAAGGTTTGTAGTTGGAGTTTTCCCGGCGGCATCAATCCAAATAGTGTTCAGATGTTTTCCTGAAAATGTATTGTAAGCGATTTCAATATTTTCAGTATGTATCGACTTAGGTGAACCATACCCATGAGAAAAGCCCTGGTCCCCTACTTGTACTAAATTGTGCCCACCCTGGTAAGCTCCATTTGATTTTGGGCCGAAATATCCATACAGATTATTATACAGTACCTTTACATTTTTAGAATTTTCAACTCGAACGTTATCGCTTGTGATTCCGGCGATATCGTTTTTCTGGATAAGGCCGTTGATTACGCATGAAAAATAAACAGAAGAGTGCTGGCAGTTTGATATTTGATTATTTTCTACGATTACGTCTTTTGCATGTGCGACATAAACAGCATCTGAAAAGGCATTTGCAAATATACAGTTACGAATAACTATATTTTTTGAATTTTTGTTACTGTACCCCTTTATGATAATGAGCTTCTCGCAGTCGTGTTTATGCCCGGGTGTGTGTGCATATTTAGCCGGGAGATTGTGACAGTTGCCGTCTATAATTAGGCCATCAATTATTATGTTTTCAACCGGTCCCTTAGTTGTTATAATCCCATTCGGAGGGACAAACCACTGTTTAGATTTTGAGGAAACTAAGATTTTAGCGTGGTTGCCTATCAGAACCGTATTAGAATGAATAATTAGAGGGCCTTTAATTTCATATGTGCCCGGATTTAGTATTACGGTAGTCGTACCGGACGCACCTTTCGCAGTTTCAAGTGCGTCATTGATCCCGTCTTCGTTTGTCGGATCTAAATAAATTGTCTGTCCTGCACTAACAACATCAATTGAACCAATGAAAAATAATCCAAGCAGGACAAACAAATTTTTCATTATAACACCAGTCTGTACTTGTCAGTTTTGGGGTCGTAGCGTAGGAGATTACGACTTTTCATCGTCTCGATTACACTTTTCAACGTTTCGGGATCTGTGTTTTTATATTTTTTATACAGATCTTCGCGTTTGATAGCGCAGAAGTTTTTTTCTACTGTGCCTGAAACGCTCTTTATCATGTCTTCTCTTTGAAATTCATCCATCTTTCAACCGCCTTTAGCCCTGGATAAAGCTCTTGATAAACGGTGAGAAAATATAGAACACTACCATGAGAGCTATTATAGTCCATATATTGTCCATAATAGACTCCTTGACATTTCTGCGGCTTTCAGCTGCTTCTTCCGATCTCTGGTTACTACGTGCCCATGATCCGCGAGCATTTAACATGATGATCACCATAACAGCGAAGAAAACGGTGAAGTGGATCGCGTAATCCATAGCGAACTTTCCGATTGATGAGAAGATCCCGAGCCCCTCGGTAACATCTGTAGTATTTGC
>DUVY01000149.1 GCA_012840805.1 Clostridiales bacterium
AATTTATAAATAATTGTTGACATTATCTCAACATTATGTTACAATGAAAATGAAATTAAAACAATATATAAATAAATTAAAAAAAATTTATAAATAATTGTTGACATTTTATAAAGTTTATGTTAGAATGAATATGAAATCAAGAATAAAAGGGGGAATTGAAAATGACTAATAAAAAAATTGAACAAATATATGAAAATCATAGAAGGAAAAGAACTCAAGTTTTGGTGGTGATGGATGAAAATCATTCATTACTACCAGAACAAAAGAGGATTTTGGAGACAGAATATGATGAATACCAAATTCTTCCGGTTCCAGCTGATGGTTGGACACTAGAAGAAATGAACTCAAAAGTAGAGGAAATTTCTACTATGGAGCTTCATGAAGGGAAGTACTACTTGGACATTGTGTTTGTCAGTCCAATCCCATACATGATAAGAGAGCTGACAAGAAGAGAGATTTATTTTGTGAATGAATATGCCGAACAAACAAACAGATTTGTACGCATCTTTCACAATGACCGTAGGGAAAAGAAAGAGTTACCCAATGGGAAAATCATACAAACAATAGCCGAAACTGGTTGGAAATTAGTATAGTAGCAGGGCTAGGTTCTAGGCTGGGGAAGTTCCAGCAGGCAGGGAAACCTGCCTAACGCTCAACCTGCCGGCAAATATGCCACTCAGGGGAAAATATTTTAGGAGGGATTTGTATGAAAGAAAAAATGAAAATTTTTACTGTTGAAAGTGGAAAAGTTACAGAAGGGGTCAAGGTTGACTCTTTCACGCTGAAAGGTGCAAGGGTTACCATCCCAACTATCATTGTTGGGGAAGAAGGAAGAGGGAGAGAGTTGGGAATACTCCCAGTTCAACTTCTTCCTGACACTTACAAGAAATGGCAAGAAGAAGGTTATGTATATATCCACTTTGCCACTGTTGGGGCAACCATGGCTGGAAAGCCAAAATTGTTTCAAGTAGAAGATGCAGATACTACCGAAAAATGTATCTGTGTCTTTGAAACTATGATTGGTTTCAGGGGAGGAAACTCCCATACAGGCGACAAAAAAGAAGAATACTGGGTACCTGAATCTTTCGCTAGTTTTCCAGAAAGCGTACCTAGTAAGGAAAGATATACTTGGGAAGAGGTGGAGAGATACGGGAGAGAATATCTCAAGGCAAGACACCCGGGTGAAGACATTGATAGGTATTCTCCGGACATCGCATTTAATCGAAAGGTGTCTTATCACTCCTTCCCGGGTGAAATACTATCTTCCGGCGTCATAGCCCAAGGAGACGCTGGTAGGATGGGAAGCGGTGACCAATATGTCGCCATTCTTCCGGCGGATACCGTTTTCAGGACCGCCTACAGTGGAAGGCTATACGGGCAACCATCGGAGCATTATTATATTTACAGAGAGGGACAACTTCTAGCCGTTACCAGAGAAGAAAGGGAGTTGTCAGATATATTCTAATTGCTAACTGAAAATGGTGGATTTTCCACTCGCTACCAATGGATGAATTGAAAAGGAGGTGAATAATTTGACTGGAATAAATCATAAATTAAAAGGAACTAGAGTCGAAAAAGGATTGACTCAAGAAGATATGGCTGAAAAAATTGGAATATCCACATATTCATATCTAATGAAAGAAAATGGTAAAAGAGACTTTACCTTAACTGAAATGAAAAAAATATGTGAGATTTTAGATAAAGAATTATCTGAAATATTTTAATTCAAACTTATAAAAAGGGGGAACTTGTAAATGAAAATGTATGAATGTCCAGAGTGTGGTGAAATATTTTCTAGTTTAAGTTGGGACAAGTCTACTATGAAAAAGTTAAATATTAAAAGTTATGACGATAATTATGGAAAAATAGATGAGGAAAGAGAAATGGGTTGTTATTATATTTGTCCCAACTGTGAAGAAGAAATTGATGGAATAAAAATTAAGGAGGTATTTTAAATGAGAACCTCACCTTGTTACAATTGTGAAAAAAGATATTTAGGTTGTCATGATTATTGTAATAAATATCAGGAATTCAGACTAAATAGAAACCACCTTTTAGAGGAACAAAGAAAAAGAAACAATTTAGAGTATGATTACTATTATTATAAAAAAGATGCTATTAAAAGGATGAGTAGATAATGAGTATAAAATTATATCGACATCAGGAATTAGCCTTAAATTACCTTAGAATAAATAGTTGTTTTGCTTTATTCATGGAACAAGGAACAGGGAAAACTTTAACAGCATTATTTAGAGTTGCTGAACTCTATAAAGATAACAAAATTAAAAATGCCTTGGTAGTTTGTCCTAAGCCTGTTATAGGCTCGTGGTGGCGAGATATGCCGTTAGTGAATGAATACCATGGGGCGAGGTTGGAAAATGTCGTAGAGATAACAAATTACGAGCAACTTTTGACTAAAGGTGGTCAAAGTAAGTATATGGACAAGAAATGGGATTGTGTCATCTTAGATGAGAGCCATTATATTAAAAATAGGAGTGCAAAGAGAACTAAGGCTTGTTTACAGTTAGGACTCAATGCTAAATATAGATATATTTTAACAGGTACGCCAATATCCAACGGACAACTTGAAAACATTTATTCTCAATTTACATTTTTATATCCATATAAAAATAAACA
>DUVY01000148.1 GCA_012840805.1 Clostridiales bacterium
GGATAAGTGTTCGAACACCTTATACCCCGTATTGTATCAGGAGGTACTTCTTTTTTCAAAGTTCAAATTAATTCATTACAGGAATGCTTTCTTAAAAAATTTAAAAATTTATATTATCAGGCTTCCTTGGGAATGCCTGAAATTTTCATATGTCATGTAAAATTACTCATCTGCTGCCTATTACAGCTATCATTAGATAATTGTTAATTTTTTAACTATATGGGTTAAAAAAATATTTTCGGGAAATTATTTTGCATAAAACCACGGAAATCTATTTAGTTTCACCATTTTTCTCCAATTAAGTGGTTCTTTTATCTTAAATTACTAAAAATTAACCCAATATAATTATATGGCATTGTTAAATATTTGTCAATGGTTTTTGTGAAAAAAAGCATAAAAAAACTACCTCATTACACAAGAGGTAGTTTCATTGATCAAATCCAAATACTCATTAATATTTAAAAATAAATATATATGGCTAAATCCAGAATTTATCTTTTGGTGCCTCTAAAGAAATTTTCTTACCAATACCTTTTAATTCAGAAATTTCATATATTTTCTCAGCAAAATATATATCGTGCATAGATAGACCAATATTATAGACTATTATTCGTTCCGCATCACTGGTCCTACCCTCTGCTGAGCCTGCTATTACATCTGAAACTTCAGCAAATCTCTTAAACTGGCTAAAGTATTTAAATCCTTTTACATGATCAGTATCATCAGCAAATACCTTATCAAAAAACAAATCACAATTCATAAAGCCCCTAGTATGGATAGGAACGACTAGACAGCCTTCATCAAAGCAGCTATCATCACAAATATCCTGATCAAAATAAGTAACAGAGGATATAATGACATCACTTCCCTGTACAGTATCACTATATGAATCACATAACACAAACTCAATATTATCTGAACCAGGCAGATTCTCCGCATATTCTTGAAACAATATGTGCTGATCTTTATACTTTTTTAGCTTGAGTTGAAATTTCCTATCTGGGAATAATGAAAGCAAAACCTTTAGCGTTGCCCTGGCTTGATTGCCTAAGCCAATCATTCCAATCTTACTAAAATTCTTTTTAGCAAAAAGCTTAATAGAGTGTGCTGCTACTGCACCTGTACGCATAGTGGTTATATAATTACCATCCATTATGGCTTTAATGTTCCCAGTATTATAATCATACAGCATAATTTGACTGTCTAGTGAAGGGCTCCTGGATGGATATCGGGTAACAATCTTTACTCCGCCTATGTTGCATTGTGGAACTAAAGACGGCATAACATTATAAAATACTTCTTCTGTAGGCTTCATACTGATTTTTGCAGGTAAAATCACACTATTTTTAGTCTCCAGCATATAGGATACCCAATTGTAACACTGAATGGGTTCAATATCTAAACTCATAATATCTAGATGGGTTAGAATCTTCATAGATATATCTCCCCCTACGTATTTATATAAATTATACTAAAATCTCTTTTAATGCATTAACTAGTTTTTGATTTTCCTCAGGACGCTTAACCGCTACCCTTATATACTCCCCATTAAAACCTTTTTTAGAGGACAAATCTTTTATTAATATATTATATTTATCCAACAAAACCTTGGTCAGATCTTTAGCACTATAGGGGCTTAATACTTCACACATAATGTAGTTAGCTTGCGACGGAATTACACGTAATTTTTTGATACTTGATAAGCTATCAAAGTAATCCCTTCTTACCTCTTTAAACTTGTCCATGGCATTTATATAATCATTTTTATATTTTTCAAATATCTGCAAATAAAACTCTGCAAAAGAATTTATATTCCAAATAGCAACATCCTTCTTTATAAAATTAATTAAGTTCTTATCATCGGAAGCCAGAACACCCAATCTTAGTCCAGGAACTCCAAAGGATTTAGAAATACTTTTAACAACAATTAGATTGGGATAACTTTGTAATATACTTTCCTCAAGGAGTGTGCCAGACTCTTCTATATCTACAAAATCAACGAAAGACTCATCTACAATAAAGTAAATACCCTTCCTTTGTGCCCATTTTGCAATTTTTAGTACATCTGATTTCTTAATATAATTACCGGAAGGATTATCAGGATTTATTAATACAAGAATAGAGATATCCTGGTTTTCGTAGAAATCTATTAGATCTGTTGCTGTATAGGAATAATCATCATTGCCTGGATTATATACAACAATATCTTCGGGATTTTTTCTGTTGGGATATTCATCAAAAGTAGGTCGTACTATTCCTATTTTACCCGGTAATTTTTCCATTAAGGATTTAATTAACTCAGCTGCTCCATTTCCTACTACTACTTGATCTTCATAAATCCCAAAATATTTAGCGGCTAATAAGCAATTCACATCCATTCCTGACGGATATTCCCTAATTAATCTCTCGAAATTTGACTTTATTTCGTCTAATAATCTCTGATTTGGATAAAAAGGATTAACTAAATAACAAAAGTCTATTAAACTTGGATATCTCCAATATCCTCCATATCTTTTTTGGATTTTTCTAAGCTTGTCTTCAGCAGATGTGGTAAAGATAGATTCTGCAATATCTAGGTCCTGCTTATCATCAATTTCATACCAGGATTCTCCATCTAATACTTTAGCCTTAATTCCAGGTTTATCTAATAGGGTTATGACCTTTAACACCTGCTCATAATATTCATTATGCCCCAGTGCTTTACAATAAGCCTCTAGAAAAGGTACATAATGAGTATTTGAAAATTCCTTGCTGAATTTATAGATATTAACAGTCTTGTAGTAATTCTTAATATCTTCAAATCTAAAATGACTTTTATCAAGAAAATCCTTAATATTGCACTCATCATCCAAAGTAACAACAGTTCCGTCCATCCAACTTTCATACTTAGCTACCAAAGCAAGATTGGGATATGGATCATCCACAATTTTCCTTAACACAGCGTCTTCAAAGATTAAATCTGATTCAAGTAAAAGTGTATCTTCTCTTAGCAGATATTCTCTTGCTAAATAAAGAGAATAAATATTATTGGTTTTATAGTATATGTCATTATTTACATACTCTATTGGTGTATTTATTTTTAATGTTGAAATAAAATCAACCAACTTTTCTCCTCTATAGCCAATTACTATTACTATCCTTGATAAATCAAGTTCATCTAGTTGACTGAGCATTCTCTCAATCATAGTCACACCATTTACTCTAACCATGCATTTTGTATTATCCTCAGTCAAATCTTTTAAGCGTTTTCCCATCCCTGCTGCTAGAATTATGGCTTGCATAACATGTCCTCCTATTTTATATTAAATTCCAACTCCACAAACTTGTGCTTTGGGATCCTCTCATGTTCTGGAGGTAGTTTCATATAGTCACCGTATATGATCCTCAAATAAGCATCCCAGTCTTTTATTGCTCTAAAGGTATAGCCTTCAAATTCAATATCGCAATAATCAAAAAACATCTCAATAGGCATAAGCATCGAATCCTTGAGTCGAGTTGGCCTTAACATATATCTATCAGCATATGTATACCGATTCTTCTCCTTATTATTTTTGGTCCTTATATATGTTTCAATTCTATTTAGCCTATTAATACTTAAACATTTTCTAAGTAATGGGGTAATTATTTTTTTGACTATTCGTTTAACTTTATTTTGCGTATTGCTTATCCATTCTTGGTGGTAAGAATGTTTTATAATCTTTATAATAGCCAAGAAAAGATTATCTAGCCTTCTAATTATTTTGTTTGACGATACTCTGTCAATAGGAAATATATCAATATACACCCCATGTTTCATATCAAAATGCTGAGTGCTCAACTCCTTCAATATAGTCGAAGTGTCGCGAATTTTTCCAAATCCATTCAGGTGATTTTTATCAGTTTCGTGCGTTTGAATGAACAAATGCTCTGGCAATAATCTTTGTCCCTCTGCGACAAATCTATCATAATCCTCACGCAGCATTGAAACATCGATATCATCATCCCAAGGAATAAATCCCCCATGCCTTACCGCTCCAAGTAGAGTGCCTGAGGATAAAGTATAATTTACACCAAGTTCTTCGCAGACCCTATGGAATTCAATTAATATGTTTAACTGAGTTTTTCTCATTTTTTCCAACTTTTCTGGGGATACTGTCATTCAAAACACCTCTGCCTTCTACCGTTAGTCCATATAATACAAGTCCTTTAATGTGTGTTATCCCTCTTTAGCATTTTCCTAAATAATCCAATAATTGAATTAATCTCATCCACTTTTATAAAATAAATAGCTATAAAATATATCAATACTGCTAGAGCTATAGAACAAAGTAGTGAAACATTGGATGAAAGATATTTTTGGATTTCATTAAATGCAATTTTTGATATTATTCCCATGATTAATGAAGCAGCTACAATTTTAGCACATGTTTTGAATGTATGCCTTATACCTAACGCTCCTATCTTCTTTCTCAAGTTAAAGGCCAATAATATAGTACAGAATATGGCTGCCATGCTTGTCCCTAAGGCTAAGCCTGCTATTCCTATATATCTAGATAGAACTATGCTTACAATAACATTCACAGCTACTGAAATTGTAGCATTAATCATGGGTGTTCTAGTGTCTTTAAGGGAATAAAGAGTCTTTGATAGGATATTCCTTAATCCAAAAGCTAAAGTACCAAAAGAATAACACAGAAGTGCTGCTGATGTCATCTGTGTCGCTTGAGAGTCAAAAGCACCACGCCCAAAAAGAAGCTTAACTATGGGTTCTGCAAATATGGCAGTACCAAATGATGCAGGTATTAACAATAAACTAATCATATTTATAGCTTCATGTACAGATTTTTTCAATCCATCTATATTATTTTCTGCAGCTTTTCTCGATATTAACGGATATATTATGGTTGATATAGTATTAACAAATATTGCAAATACAGAACCATTAAGCCTAGATGCATAGTTAAGAGCAGATATTCCTCCAACAGAAATACTGGAAGCAAGAGTACGATCTATAAGAACGTTAATTTGATCTACAGATTGACCTAAAATAACAGGCAGCACCATAATTATCATCTGTCTTAGGTTATCATCTCTTATATCAAGGGTAGGTCTGTATTTCAAGCCTTTTTTCAGGGCATAAGGAAACACAATAATAAGTTGAGATGCTGTAGCTATGAGTGCCCCTATTGGTAATGTCATAATTCCAATCTTACTACTTAATAGAATAGATGCAATGATGATTATATTAAATAAAAATACCGGCAATTCTGGTATTATAAAATTATCTTGTAATCTAATAAATCCACTATAGACGTACAATAGCCCACTAAAATATATACCTAAAATGGCGTATCTAGTAAACTTAATAGCTAAATTTAGAGTGTCTCCTGTAAAGCCTGATGCAAATAACTTTACAAGAGGTTCCGTAAACAAATAACCAAATATAATAATTATAGTGCAAGCTATTATTAACACATTTATAAGATTATTAGTATATTTATTAGCCTCATCTTGGCCATAATCCTGCCTTACTTGACTATATATGGGCACATATCCCGTATAGAGGCTTGCCCCTACAAAAGAGAAAATTACGTTTGGAATAGTAAGCGATACTAAATATGCATCACTAATATTTGATGCACCATAATAAAACGATAAAATCATTTCTCTCGCAAAACCGAGTACTTTTGAAAATATGGTTATTATCATTAGTATAAAAGCTGTTTTTCCCATGTTATTCCTTTCATCTCACATTCTATGAATGTACTAAAGTTGAGTTATATTATATCTTTTTGCGATAGTATGCTTGTATCGGTATTGCTGGCTGTATTATCGCTATTATACTGCTGAAAATATATAGTAATACCTAAGTAGAAGATAAAGGCGAAAGTAGCCAAATTAGACCGATAAAGCATTATTGATTCAAACATATTGTTAGCTATTAACAATATAAGCATCCCTAAAAGATTTACAATATAATTGTATAAAGACTTATGGCAATAGACTGCCTTGATCTTCTTCAAACAATCAACTATAGCTGAGAAAATAACTA
>DUVY01000147.1 GCA_012840805.1 Clostridiales bacterium
ATATTATCATCGGCAGATCTACAAACCACATGTGTTAAAATTCGTGTTCCGTATAAATGCTCTAAGTCTCTTCTTTCCTAGAATATAGACATAAAAATAGACGCTTGCTATAATGACAAGCGTCTAGCTCTTATTATCATTTATTATTCCTAGGTAAGTAGTGCAGGAAGTACTGACAAAAACTACCACGTCTTATAAGTTGGTTTGCACTAAAGGTTTATGTTCCTGTTGCTGAAATTCCATAACAAATTTTATTGCTCTAGCTTCACCTGAACTAATATCAAATCCAACATATTTCGTTTCGTTCTCTTTTTGATAAGTAAAGATTAAATAGCTTTTTACTTGCTTAACTTCTTCAGCTTTAGTTCTGCCGCCGATTAAAGCCCCTACTGCACCAAACAGCAAAGCCCCACCTACAGCACCACCAGAACTTGAAACAAGCTGTTTCTGAATTTCTGTATTTGTGGTTATGGAAACATCAATTATTTTCTCTTTAGTTAGGTTGAATTGCTGACCATTTGCCACAATTTCAATTCTACTTGGAGTTGAATAAACTTGGCATAGTGTGTGTTCAGGTATTGGAAGCCCTGCAAAATGTTCGAGTGATGCGGAAAATGAAGCGTTGCGGAGTTTCATTTCCTTCTTAGCTTCCTCCTCGGCTTCCTTCTCGGCTTTTCTTCTTGCCCTGCTTGTTAGAATAAACATATAGAACGCAAACAAACCTAATGCAATAATTCCTCCTGTTGACATAGTTTTTACCACCTTTCATATTTTATTTTGACATGTGCCGGGCGGCAATTAAATTTCCAATGCTATGTATTCATTGATGTTATCTCTAAAACACTAAGAAGAATTACAGCTTCAACTTCATTGACGTCTAAGTTAAATCTCTTAGCTATCGCCTGAGCTATTTTAGTAGCTGTTACTGGGAAACATTCTAGTATTGGGCGGACGGATTTTTCAGTCCTCCATATTTTTGATCCATCTGATAGTTCTATTAGATAGCAGTTACCGTCTATAGCTGTGAATTTAAAGTCTCTAACTATGCCAGTGCCCCTCTTTGTAGTTACTTTAGTTCCTATAGGATAAATCATACTAACAACCTCCTTAAATATAATATACTTTTACTACAATTATATTATAACTGAAATTAAATAAGTTTAAAATATTTGATTGTGTGGTGGGCGGTGCGAACGATCCATGCCAGGCCAAATAAAAAGCGGGCCTGTAAGCCCGGCCCGCCTTATAAACAGCCATTATTATTACTGGGCGGGAATGCCCAAATAAAATTAATTGATTTATGTGCCGGATTTCTTTTTAACCTTTATAGTTATATCGAGATTTTTCTCTTTATAAATTTGTTTTAATACTTTCAGTTCATGTTGAGTTACCTGAATCTTACCTTTCGCTTCAAGTTCATCTACTAGTTCTTTAACTGTACGTCCAAGGTCAGTTACTCCAATTATTTTTACTGGATTTTCTATACATTTAGCTATAACTTGTTCTTTAGCTTCTTTTGCCGTGGCGGCTTCTACTATTATTTTATGTGTAAATCCTATTACTGAAGATGTCATGTATCTAACTTGAAATCTTTTCATGGGGCGGGCGGTTTTATTCAAAGCAGTCATTATTTTTCACCTCCTTAATAAGTAGTTCGTCATTAG
>DUVY01000068.1 GCA_012840805.1 Clostridiales bacterium
ATAATGTCCTTGATTCATAGTGCCTTTTCCTTTTGTATAATCTTGTGTTGCAAACTTATTATACAAAGATAAAGGTTCACTATGAATCTTTTTTTTACCCGTTGCACTTCATTTTACAATCTTCCTTTAAAAATCAATATCTTTTAAAAGATATTAGCCGTATTTTTGTTTTGTTTTTTCAATTTTCAAAGTATGCCCCAAATCAAATTCTATAATCCGTCTTTGATGAACTTATTTATATGTTAAAAAGACGAGCTTTTTACTCATCTTTGATTTTTAATGTTATCTTGACATTATTAATTATAAGATTCAACTAAAATCAATTGATCAGCTGTATATTCTTTCATTATGGCTTTATCTATCATATCGCCATTTTTAATTCAATAATAAATGCTTCGCCGTTTCCTAAAACGTCAACAATAGTTCCAGTATATTTTTTTCACGCCCGCTTCAAGATCATTTTCTTTCAATCTCACAATATCTAATAATTTAAACATTATCCCTCCTTTTCTAGGCCAACTATGCGCTTTATCCCCCTAAAACACGGCTTTGCCTTTAATAAAACATTAGTATGGGTATTAATTATTATATTTTAAATTTTTGAAATTCCGCAACATCTTTCAGCATTTTATTTTTCATGTAGTTTTTATATTTTATTAATTATTTTTTTATTATATCTACTATTTAGGCGTATTTTTACATTCCAAAAAATTTACCGTGCGGTTATTTCTATTTTTGGCTTTGGCTTAATAAGATATATTTATGACTTTGTATGATTTGAAAATAGGCGAGCGCGCCGAAATCGCGCGAGTATCGGGCGCGAGCGCCAAAAAACTTAGCGAGTTAGGCTATACTCCAAAAACCAAAATCAAAGTCCTTAATATTAGTTTGTTTGACGGTAGATTGATATTGATAAGGGATTGTGTCGTGGGGCTTAGAAGCTCGCTAGCAAAAGACATAGAAGTTAAAATTACTAAAAGATAAGGAGACCAGGCTTTGAATATTATCAACGCCCTTATGATTGGCAACGCCAACACGGGTAAAACAACATTATTTAACGAATTGACCAAAAGCAATCTACACACAGGCAATTGGTATGGCGTCACGGTCTCGGGCGAAAAAAAAGCCTTTAGGTTTAAGGGCTATAAAATAATATTGGAAGACTTGCCGGGTATATATTCTTTGAAACTTGCGGGCGCGGAAGAAAAGATAACGCTAAATCGGCTAAGGCGCGGCGGTTATGATTTGGTCCTTAATATATGCGAAGTCAAGGCGCTCGCGCGCAATCTCTATCTTTCATTGCAGTTAAAAGCGTTAGGCGTCAATATGATTTTGGTCGTCAATATGGCGGACGAGCAAAAAGATTTCGTTATAGATTTTGATTTATTGTCCAAGACGCTGCAAGTTCCCGTAGTGTCTATAAGCGCAAAAAAAAGAATTAACCTAGATATTTTATGCGAGCAAATAATAAAGAGCTATAAAAGTTCAACCCAAAAACCCATCCAAGATATTGAAAAAAGACTACAAGACTTAAACGCCCCTGAGGCGTATTCATATATAGACAACCTTATGCAAAGAGTCAAAAAACAAAAGACAACTAAAAATGATTTATCCAAAGCCGACAAAATTATTCTGAATAGATTTTTGTGCTTGCCTATATTCGCGCTTATTATGGGCGCGGTGTTTTTTTTGACATTTGAACTTGCGGGCAGGTATTTTTCGAATATTTTGGGGCAAGGGATTGCAAAATTAGAGAGTATTATTTCAACAGGTCTAAAAAAAGCGGGCGCGAGTCTGGGCTTTAATAAGCTTGTAAGCGAGGCGATTTTGGGCGGGGCGGGCAGCGTGATTGAGTTTTTGCCGCAAATTACGCTTTTGTTCTTGTGTTTGGCGATACTTGAAGACAGCGGTTATATGGCAAGGGCGGCTTATGTCTTAGACGGGGCTTTGCAAAAGATAGGGTTAAACGGCAGAGCCGCATATACTTTATTAATGGGCTTTGGGTGTTCTGCTTCGGCGGTTTTTACCGCCAAGAGCATAGAACAACCTAGCGTAAGACTAAAAACCGTTATGATTACGCCCTTTATATCGTGTAGCGCGCGTATGCCGGTATTTTTGGCGATCTCGGGCACGTTTTTTTCCAAATTCAGCTATTTGGTTGTAACAGGGTTGTATATAGGCGGGATAATAGCCGCTTGCGTTTGGGCGCTGATTCTAAACAAATTCTTAAAAATTGACATCAAAGAAAATGATTTTTTCATAGAATTGCCGCCGTATAGATTGCCGTCTTTCAAAAGAGTGTTAAAAACCGTTTTACAAGAGATAAAAAACTTTTTTATACGCGTTTGCACGGTCTTGTTTTTGGTGAATATTGTAGTATGGGTTTTGGGAAGCTTTGATTGGCGCCTTAGCTATGTGGGCTTGGCGGGCGATAGTATCCTAAAAAGCATATCCCAAATTTTGCTGCCTTTATTTTTGCCCATAGGCATTACCAAATGGCAGGTGGTAAGCGCGCTTATCTGCGGTCTGGTCGCCAAGGAAACCGTTGTTTCCACGATAGCCACTTTGGGCGGTATTTCCCAAATATTCCCGACTTGGACTCAAGCCTTGCCGTTTTTGATTTTTGTTTTACTTTACAGCCCGTGCGTTGCCACAATAGTCGCCGTTTCCAAAGAATTGGGCAAAAAATGGGCGCTGGTATCTTTTTTGATTCATTTGGGTTGCGCTTATTTGATATCAATGATAGTATTTGGTCTTATTCTGATTGCCGATATTTCATTGAATATAATAATTATTTTGGCGGCCTTGTTGGTTATTTATTTGATTATAAGAACGGCTTTTAAATTTGAGCTTAACAAAAAAGAAAGTTAATAGCGTGTTAATTTTGATTTTATAAAAAAATTACATTATAAAAATCTATTTTTTTCTATTCATTAAATTCTAATTATTTTTTAATTATCCTCTAATCTATTTTATTTCGCAAAACTATTAATCAATGCTATACTTATATAGGAGGTTATTATGAAAGGGCTAAAACGCGGCATTAGCGGCGGAATATTTCTTGTAATATTTGGGTCGATTATGTTTACAATTTACCGAGAATTTAGATTTTTTCCTGATTTTGGTTTTATTGGGGTTATGCCTATGATTATGTTCCCGATAGTCGCGATAACAATTATAACCTCTATTATTCAAGGAATAAAGAGCGATCAAGGACACAACCCTCATAAAGACAATCATCATCGACCTGATAATTATAACCCCCGCCAAGATAATAGCCATACCTACAACCAACCTAAACAATACAATGTATATAGAGGATATTACGATAGATGCCCTATGTGCGACAGCGAAACAGAATCCGACCAAAAATTTTGCATCAATTGCGGCAATAAATTAAAAGACTAAAATTCAAAAAATCGGTTTTATTATATATGAATTACAAAGACTGTAAAAACTATTTTACGGTCTTTATTTTTTTGTCTTTTGGTATAAGCTATTTGTATTATGTAATTTTTTTACTTAATTTTTTTTGATTTAGTGTTATAATTAAAAAAAATTTGGAGAATAAAAATGAAACAATCCGATTTTATTTTGACTGATTTGGCGTGCGACAGCTGCATAGCCCGCCTTACCAAAGCAATCAAAAAGTTAAAAGGAATCAAATCCTATAAAATAACCTTAGAATCTATGACGGTTGAGTATAACGAAAACAAAGTATCCGAACAGGATATAATCAAAACCGTTCAATCTTTGGGTTATAACGCGAGATTGAGCGACGAATAAAGAAGGCTGCTTTATGAAAACAGAAAGCTACAAAATCACAGGAATGTCATGCGCCGCTTGCTCGGCGAGGGTGGAAAAGGCGCTAAAGCGAAGAAAGGGCATAAAAAGCGTCAATGTCAACCTCGCCACCAATTCTATGACGGTAGAGTATGACCCGAGCATTATACAAAGTCCGCTAATAATCCAATATGTAAAAGACGCCGGCTATAAGGCTTTTTTGCATTCCGACTTGACAAACGACCAAAAAAGAGCGCTAGAAATCAAAGAATACAAAAATCTATTTTATAGGTTTGTAATCTCCGCTATATTTTCCGCGCCGTTATTTTTATTGATGTTTGTTCATATGTCAAGCGCGGGGCATTATCTTAACAAGCCGATATTTTTGTATCTGCAACTAGCTTTTGCCACTATAGTTCAGTTTGGCGCTGGAAGCGCTTTTTACATCGGCGCATACAAATCAATCAAAAACAAAAGTCTTAATATGGATGTTTTGGTCGCTTTGGGCACGACGGCGGCTTATCTTTTTAGCGTGTATAATATAATTGTTTTTCTTGCTAGCGAGCGTCAAGGCGCTGTAGATTTGTATTTTGAGTCTTCCGCTGTGATTATTACTTTGGTGTTTTTGGGCAAATTTTTGGAACACCGCACCAAAAGCCGCACCTCAGACGCCCTAAAACAACTTTTGAGTTTTCAAGCCAAATCGGCAAGGGTTATCACAGACGAAGGAATTGAGATAGAAATACCCATAGACAATATCAAAAAAGGCGACATAATACTAGCTAAGCCAGGCGAAAAGATAGCCGTGGACGGCGAGATAATAAGCGGGCACGCCTCGCTTGACGAGTCTATGCTGACGGGCGAAAGCCTGCCCGCCGACAAGGGCGAAGGCGATCAAGTCTATGGCGGAACTATCAACCTTTCGGGTGCGATAAAATACCGCGCCCAAAAAGTAGGCAAAGATACGGTATTTTCCAAGATTATAGAGCTTGTAGAGCAAGCCCAAGGCAAAAAAGCCCCTATCCAAAAAATTGCCGACAAGGTTTCGGGCGTTTTTGTGCCCATAGTTTTGTTGATAGCCGTCATAACTTTTGTTATCACAATATCTTTATTAGACTTCGCGTCCGCGCTAATTCATTTGGTAAGCGTAATGGTCATAGCTTGCCCTTGCGCTTTGGGACTCGCCACGCCCACCGCCATTATGGTAGGCACGGGCAGCGCGGCAAGACGGGGCATACTGTTCAAAGGCGGCGATGTTTTGGAACGCGCGCATAATATTAACATAATAGCCTTTGACAAAACGGGCACTATCACCGAGGGGAAGCCCCAAGTCAAAGAAGTAGTTTTTATCAATCAAGACAAAGAGCACGTTTTGGATATAATCCTTTCATGCGAAAAGCAATCCGAGCATCCTTTGGCGCAAGCCCTTGTAAGTTACGCTCAAGACCAAGGCGCGCGATATATAGAGCCCGAAAGATTTGTTTCGCGCACCGGGCGAGGCATCCAAGCCAAGATAGACGGCGTCGAAGTTTTGGCGGGTAATATAAGATTGATGGAAGAAAACGGCGTGGATATAAAAGATTATAAGCATTACGCCCAAAAAGGCGGAACGGCTGTATATTTGAGCAAAGACGGTCAATTAACAGCGGTGTTTTTGATAACCGACACAATCAAAAAAAACGCCAAAGCCGCGATGCAAGAACTAAAAGACAAGGGCATTAAGACAGTAATGCTTACGGGCGACACCGCTCACGCGGCGGCAATGACAGCCGCCGAGGTTGGCATAACCGATTATATAGCCGAAGTCTTGCCCGACCAAAAAGAAGAGCGTATAAGAAAACTAAAACAAGGCGGCAATGTGGTAGCAATGGTCGGCGACGGCGTCAACGACGCGCCTTCGTTGGCAAGCGCGGATATAGGCTTTGTTATGAGTACGGGAACGGATGTCGCCATAGAAGCCGGCGATATTACGCTTATGCGCGGCGATCTAAAAAAAGTAGCGGACGCTTTGTTTATCAGCCAAAAAACCATAACAAAAATCAAGCAAAACTTGTTCTGGGCTTTTATTTATAATGTCATAGGCATACCGCTGGCGGCGTTTGGGATTCTAAACCCTATGATAGCCGGCGCGGCGATGGCGTTAAGCTCTGTATCCGTTGTCACCAATTCTTTGTTATTAAAAAGACAAATTGAGCAAAAGCGTTAAGGTTTGGGACTATGTTGTGTTATAATAATTAAAAAGAATTAACACAACTGGAGACCAAAATGTATTACATAGGCGTGGATATCGGCGGCACTAATATTAAAACAGGCGTAGTCGATAAACAAGGCAATATCCTAAAAAAACATTCTTTTCCAACTTTGAGCTCAAGACCTTATCAAGAAATAGTTCAAGACATAAATCTTGCCATAACAAAATTGCTTAATGATTTGGGCATAAAAAAAGAACAAATACAAGCGATAGGAATAGGATCGCCAGGCTCGGTGGATTCCAAAACAGGCGTTATAATTTATTCCAATAATATCCAATGGAAAAATGTCTCTTTGGGGTCCGAGCTGACTCGCCTTACAGGCTTGCCGACTTATGTGCATAACGACGCCAACGCCGCGGCAATGGGCGAATGGATGTTTGGTGCGGGCAAGGGTTATAAGGATATAGTCCTTATTACCATAGGCACGGGCATAGGCGGCGGCGTGGTAATCAATGGCGATTTGTTAGAAGGCAATTATTCGGCGGGCGCTGAAATCGGGCATACCAGACTGGGCGGCAAGGGCAATCTTTGCACTTGCGGCAGGACGGACTGTTTTGAGACTTACGCTTCGGCGACCGCGCTTATAAGGATGACCAAACAAGCTATGCAAGACAATCCCGACAGCAAGATGTGGGATTATGTAAACGGCGATATTAACAAAACAGGCGGCAGAACGGCTTTTGAGTGCGCCAAAGCGGGCGATAGTGCGGCGCAAAAAGTCATAGACGAATATATATACTATTTGGGCGAAGGCATTGCCAATATGGCTAATATATTCAGACCCGATATAATTATTTTGGGCGGCGGAGTGTGCGCCCAAGGCGAGAGCTTGACCAAGCCGCTTCAAAAACATTTGGATAAAAATATCTACGCTAAAGATTTGTTGCCCACCGTCCAAATCATAACCGCCAAACTAGGCAACGACGCGGGCATAATAGGAGCGGCGGCATTGGGGATTAATAAGCATGAAAGGTAAGGTCGTAAAAACATTAGCATTCCTAGGCGCGATTTTTTGGATGGCTTTTGCCGTTGTGTTTACCATAGGGTTTTATGTTAAATTCAAAGAGCCGTTTAATATTTTATCTTTGTTGTTTTTGGCGCTGGGCATATCTTTTGCGGCTGTGGTCTGGTATATCAAAAAGCGCGAGAAAAACACTCAAGAGTTGTTAGATAAATTAAACGGCGATATGCAAGACGTTCAAAACCAAAGCGAACAAGAAATAGACCAACAAGACGGCGCTGCCCAAGACGAACATAAAGACGATATCCAAACCAAAGAATAAAATAAAAATAGCAAATGTTAAAACTTTTTAAAAAGGATAAGAACTAGA
>DUVY01000069.1 GCA_012840805.1 Clostridiales bacterium
AACGCCGAAACAATAAAAAGCGCTATTAAGATACTGCCTAATATTAGCCCTGTGATTTTTATGATTTTATACGCTTTGGATTGAGGCACTTTTTGGGATAATAGACCAAACATAATCCTGCCCCCGTCCAAAGGAAAAACGGGCATTAAGTTAAACAAAGCGTTGATTATATTGGCATAGACAAACGCTTGTGTGAAAAAATAAGAAGACGGGATAAGCCACCAAATCGCCGTAAAAACTATCGCAACTATGATATTGGTTATCGGTCCCATCGCTGCTATCTTTATCTCTTCGGACGGCTTAACGCCTTCAAGACGACCTTGCAAGACCGCCCCGTAAGGCATAAGCTTAATTTCGTTCAAGGCATAGCCAAACCTTTCCGCCATCGCCGAATGTCCCATCTCGTGAATAACCATAGCCACGGTATAAGCCAAAAAATCATAAGCATGGCCAAGCGCCGCCATCAAAAGCCCTAGTAAAATAAAAAGGGGATGAATACTAAACTTTAGTCCCATCGCGCCTTATCTTTTAGGCTTATTTGTTTGCCGTCTTTAAGAAGACAAAACGCCAATTGCTCGTTAGCTATTACGCCTATGGGAAAACCTTTTTTGACGGTTTGCCCTGTCTTGACGCCTGTATGTTTGATGCCCGTATATTTGCTTATTATATTGTTTTTGTGTTTTATTTGGATTGACAAAACACCGTTATTTTTGGTTATATTAATCACCTGACCAGCTTCGACGCTATAAACAAGCGGATTTTGGTCTATTGTTAAAAAGGCGTTGTTACCGTCAAAAATGATATTTTGGGTTTTTAAAGGCGCTTCAAATTCCAAAGGCGAATTATCTGAAGAAAAAATTAGGCTGATTTTTTGTTTTAAGGGAAAAGCATCTTCTTGAATATTGAAAATCTTGATATTATAATTGACCGCGGATTTTAACGCTATGGCGACATCTTTTAACATAGGGATTTGGGAAAACAGCAACAACAGCGAGAAAATAAAACCGCAGGCAAAAAACCGCATAGCTAATCCAAAAAATAGGTTGTTTGGATTGGCTTGAAATTTGGGTTTTAGTTTGGGCTCATAATATAAATAACGGTTGGAAGTAAGTTTGGCGTGCGTCTTTTTCATCTCGTCGTATTTCATAAACTTTGCCCTTTTTTATTCTTTTGGTTAATTATATGCTTGAGCCCCTCTTGAGATAACCAAGCGTTTTTAGGCGTTTTCGACAAAAACAACAAATTTAAATATTCTTTACTAGACAACGGCATTATGATATTATAAGTTTAATGACTGTTTACAAAGGATAAGGATAAATTTATGAATATAGCTATGATAGCCCACGACAAAAAGAAAGACAATATTGTAATGCTTGCTATCGCTTATCGTCAAGTGTTAAAAAATCATACTATTTTCGCTACGGGCACTACAGGAAAGTTAATCGCCGAGGCGACAGGGCTTGAGATAACCAGATTCAAATCAGGACCGCTTGGGGGCGATCAGCAAATAGGCGCGATGGTGGCTGAAAACGATATAGATTTGGTAATCTTTTTTAGGGACCCCCTAACCGCCCAACCGCACGAACCCGATGTGTCCGCGCTTTTGAGGCTGTGCGATGTGCACAATATTCCGCTTGCGACCAATCTTGCCACGGGCGAAATAATGATGATGGCGCTGTCAAGAGGCGATATTGATTGGCGAAACACCATTAAAAAAAGAGATTAACTTATATCCAATAATCTCGGTACTCTTTTGTATAAAACAGGCGTCGCTAAAACTAAAACTATCAGGCTTACCAAATCCCCCAAAACATACAAAGGCAAGCTAAGCGCCGCCGCGGATACTACGGCTTGCGTTTGTTTAAGATAAAAAGACAAAATCATAAGCATATAAGGCGCGCCTATCAAATAAACTCCAAAAATGCCCGCCAAACATATTAAAAAAACTTTTAAATAATCTGTAATTTTGATTTTGTCAAAATAAAAATCTTTAAAAAGACGATCTCTTAATATCCCGCAAATAAACGCGCACAAAATAAAACCCAAAATAAACCCAAACGACGGCATAAAAACATAAGTTATTCCGCCGCCGCGGGAAAAAATAGGAATGCCTATAAGCCCTAAAAGCATATATATCGCTTGGCTCAAAGCCCCCCATTTTTTGCCCAAAAACAATCCCGCCATACAGGCAAAAAAAGTTTGCAAAGTTATATCAAGCATAGGCAAAGGAATTTTGATAAATCCTCCCGCGCATGTCAACGCGCAAATTAAGGCGGTTGAGGCGATTTTGAAGCTAATTGATTTTTTGACTGCGCTTTTTGGCGTCGGGCTTGGTTGAGGCATAATATATTCCTTTTTTGGTTTTACGCGCATATAATATCACAATATATTTGTATTGTAAACTGAATATGTATATTTGGTTTACAATTGACCACAAAAAATTTATGCAAAACAATATCTTTAATATTTCGACATATTGTGATATAATTATTTAAAATGTTAGATGATCGGATTGATATGGAAACGGATAACAGCAAATTAAATTCTTTAATTTTGTTGTTTGTGTTCGACAAAATGGATGTGCCTCTTACCGAGAGCACAATCTTAGAGATGTGCTGTAGCCGCAATAATTGGATCAACTATATGGAATGCAAGCAGGCCTTTAATATTTTGTTGAAGAATAACTTTATTACTATGATTTCGTCTTCCAAAGGGCCTGTAAGCGCATCGGGCGCGCCGACGATTGAAAGCGCCTATGCTCTTACGGTGGACGGCAGGATGTGCCTTTCGCATTTGTTTTATTATATACCGGCGTCTTTGCGCGCCGAGATCGTGGATTATGTTACCGAAAACCGTATGCATTATAGAAGAAGGCAAGAATACACGCGCGATTATTATATGAACGAGGATGGCACGCATACCGTGGTCTTAGGCATCAAAGACCCCACCAAACAATTATTAAAAATAAAAATGAATGTGGACTCTAGGGCTACGGCAAAATCTATATGCAACAAATGGGACGAAAAGGCATCGCAGATTTTCGCAAGCCTTTATGAATTATTGGACGAATAATAAAAGCGTCAGGGCAAAACCTGACGCTTTTATTATTCTAGTTCTTGGATTGATTTTTCAATCTTTTTTATTAGTTTTTGGTATTTTTCCACTTTAGCTTTTTCTTGCTCTATCAAATCTTTGGGCGCTTATTGGACAAAGCCTTGATTGTTGAGTTTGCCTTGGGCGCGCGCTAATTCGCTTCTTGCTTCTTTGAGTTCTTTTTGTAGCCTTGACATCTCCACCGTTTTGTCCACAAGGTCTAGTATCGGTATATACACTTCGCACAAAGGCGTTATGACTTGGGCGCATTTTTCTGGCTTGGAATCAACTATTTCAATTGACTTGCCCATGCCTAGCTTTTCTATATATATAAGCGATTGGTCAATTAACTTTTGGTTTTTGAGCGGCAAAACATAGATTGAGGTACGCCTGTTTTGGGGCACTTTCATCTCCGCCCTTAGTTCCCTTATGCTTTTTATAACGGTTATAACTTCCTCAAAAGCCTTGTAGGCTCTTGAGTTATAATATTTAGCGTTATATTCGGGATACTTTGCCTTGATAATCAAACCTTCTTTAGAAGGCAGGTGCGAATATATCTCTTCGGTAACAAAAGGCAATATAGGATGTATTAGCTTCAAAATCTCGCCCAAAAGATATAATAATACCGACATCGCGCCCTCTTTTTCAGACTTGTCAATGCCGTATAGCTTGGGCTTGGCAAGCTCGATATACCAATCGCAAAAATCATCCCAGATAAACTCATACATATATTTTAGGGCGCGATTGATATTGAACTTGTCCATATTTTTGATAACATTCTTGACAAGCTCGTTCCACTTATATAATATCCATTGGTCAGCGCTGTTGAGTTTTATTTGGTCTAGATCTTTGTATTCTATCTTTTCGGCGTTAAGAAGGACAAATCTCGCGGCGTTCCAGATTTTGTTAATAAACACTCTGTCGGTCGCGATCTTGTCTTCGGAAAACTTTATATCGCTGCCTAAGGTCGCGCCCCAAAGCAAAGAAAACCTGACCGAGTCCGTACCGTATTTTTCTATCATTTCTAGTGGATCAACGCCGTTGCCCAAAGACTTGGACATCTTACGCCCTATTTTGTCGCGAACAATTCCGTTGATTACGACATCCGAAAAAGGCTCTTTGCCCATAAACTCAATTCCCGAAAAGACCATTCTGACCACCCAGAAAAATATAATTTCGTGGGCGGTGACCAAAACATCGGAAGGATAAAAATAATCCAAATCCTCGCTCTTTTCGGGCCAGCCCAAAGTGGAAAAAGGCCACAACGCGCTGGAAAACCAAGTGTCTAAGACATCGGGGTCTTGTGTCACGGCGCCGTTGCATTTTGGGCAAGTATTTATACGCTCGCGGGATACGGTCATTTCTTGGCAAGAGTCGCAGTAATACGCCGGAATACGATGCCCCCACCATAATTGACGAGAGATACACCAGTCTTTTATATTGACAAGCCAATGCCTGTATATCTTGCCAAATCTCTTAGGCGTAAACCTTAGCTTGTTTTGGTCCAAAATTTCCAAAGCGGGCTTAGCAAGCTCTTTCATCCTTACAAACCATTGCTCTGACACTATGGGCTCTATTACGGTATCGCAGCGATAGCATTGACCTATATTGTGCTTGTGGGGCTCTATTTTTTGCAAAAGCCCTTGGTTTTTTAAGTCTTCCACGATGGCGGCTCGCGCGCTGTATCTGTCCATGCCTTGATATTTGCCCGCTAGCTCATTCATTGTCCCGTCGTAATTCATTACCCTGACGGTCTCAAGATTGTGTCTTTGACCGACCTCAAAGTCGTTGGGGTCGTGGGCGGGCGTAATTTTTACCGCGCCTGTGCCAAAGCTCTTGTCCACATAGTCGTCAGCTATAATGGGAATACGCCTGTTCATAAGCGGCAAAATTATATATTTGCCTACTAAGTCTTTATACCTAGAGTCCGTGGGATTGACCGCGACCGCCGTATCGCCTAGCATTGTCTCGGGTCGTGTGGTCGCGACTGTTATATATTCTTGAGAATTTTCAATAGGATATTTTATATGCCAAAGATGCGAATCAGACGGGCTGTAATCCACCTCAGCGTCAGACAAAGCCGTTTCGCAATCAGGGCACCAATTGATTATTCGACTACCTTTGTAGATATAACCCTTTTCGTAAAGCCTGACAAACACTTCCAAAACCGCGCGCGAACGCTTCTCGTCCATTGTAAAGGCCAATCTATCCCAATCGCAAGATAAGCCCATTCTTTTGGACTGTTCCACAATCCTGCCGCCGTATTTCTCATACCAATCCCAAGCACGCTCCAAAAACTTTTCGCGACCCAAATCTTGTTTGGTCAGACCCTCTTGCGCCATTTGCTCTACGATTTTGACCTCGGTCGCTATGGAAGCGTGGTCCGTACCGGGCAGCCAAAGCGCGTTATAGCCTTGCATTCTTTTGTATCTAATTAGCACATCTTGCAATGAAAGGTTAAGCGCATGCCCCATATGAAGCTGTCCCGTTATATTGGGCGGCGGCATCACAATAGTAAAAGGCTTTTTGGTCTTATCGGCTTTTGCCTTAAAACAGCCGCGCCTTGTCCATTC
>DUVY01000070.1 GCA_012840805.1 Clostridiales bacterium
ATTGCCTTTTCTTGATACAACATTTGTAAAGCCAACAATTTTCATATTTATTACCCCTTTTCTTATATATATTTATTATTTAAGCCATATTATACATAATATGTTACACACTGTCAAGTATTTTTTTTCATAAAATCAAGTTTCTCTTGCTTATAGTCAAACGGTGTTGGATATATTTCGCCCGTGGACTTATTATAATTATCTAACCACTCTTCATGCTCTAATCTTTCTTCCATCTTTCTTCTTAATTCCAACCGGCACAAATCCTCATTATGCTCCTTAATCAAAAGTCTAAATATATTCTGGCCACGTCTATAAGTAGCCCAGTATCCATTATCAACACAATATCTCGCAAATTCAGCAAATGTAATATGCTTAGAAGATTTAACAACATAATCAATTAAGATGCTAGCTTCCTCATCTTCCGTTCTATCAACTTTATTAATGGAAGTTTTCAACCTGTCAACAAGTGAACCTTTAACACAGGATATATCATATTGTTTTTTCTCAATATCGTTAAAATGCATCAAATACTGTAAAGCTTTATCTAAATTATTACTATTTCTGATATAATTCTCCGATATGTCTAAATTTTTAGATAGAGCCGTATTCCACTGAGCGTTTTTAAACCTAATAACTACATGCCAATGGGGTTTTTTTGTATCCTCTTCAGCTTCATGCAAAATATAAGCGTGGTCATAATCTTCCTTAATACGTTCCAACGCTTTCACATGGGACGGGTCATCTGGATATAGCAATAATCTCATTTTTGCGCTTCTAAATTTTACAACTTCCTTTTTTTCTTTAGCCATTTAAAAACATCTCCTTTGTACGTTTTTTTGACAATCTCTTGACATTTTGACAATATCACATCTTTTTCATGTTGTCAACAAAAAGCAAGAAAAATCAAGGGCTTAAGACATTTTGACAATTGACAATCACGTCGCATTTAGTCGTAGTAGATGCGACGTGTCAAAAAAGAGCCGTGGAATTGTTCATGACTCCCCAGAAAGGCATTTATAAGCCGTTGATAAGCCGTTCATAATTTGCAATTATAAACAGCTTACCAACAACTTACAAACACCTTTCGTAAAGCGGGGAGTAATAAACAATACCACAGCTTCGACGGCTACGAACCTTTTATTCATACATACATAAATAAAAGAAAAAATAATTAAAGAAAAGCATATTTAAAGCGTGTTCCGGGCCTGCCTATTTTATGGACTTTGTGCAATTTCAACAATTTATAGGAAAAATTATGTTTAATCTTTGTGTATTATTATACGCATTTTTTATTTGACTTTACGCAATTTCCATAGTATAATTAAATTATAGAAAAGTACAAAAACAAATTTAAGGAGGATTTAAAAATGAAATTAAGTAAAGAAGAAAAAGCACTAATAAAAGCATATGTAAACCTACAGGCAACTAAAATGGAAATTGAAGAAAGTGACGCTCCTTGGCTAGAATATGAATGTACTAAAATTATTGAAAACAGAAACATGGAATATAGGTACTTAGTTGAAGATTTTATAACAAAGTATATCAATAAAATCATTAATAAATCAAAATAAATACCATAACAAATTAAAGCTGGGCTATCGGCAAGACGGGCAGAAAGGAGCAACAAAATGTTAATGGAAATCAAAACAAACATTGGAACATTTGGAAACTTTAAGGACATCGAAATTTATATGAGGCAAGAAAGACATAGTGAAATAAACATATATGCTATTAGAGCATTTATGGCCGAATGGGAACACCTTACAGGCATATACAGCTACAACGAAATAAAACAAGTAAGCGATACGAAAGGAGTATTGGAAAAATGAAAAAGACAATCAAAGGAAGTTTATACAACACAGATACAGCCCAATTTTTAGGTTGCATTGAACCAGTAGGACATAACACAAACGACTTTAATTTCTTTAGAGAGTCGCTATATCGAACCAAATCGGGCAAATACTTCTTACATGGAGAAGGCCACGGGTTCAGCAAATACGGAGTATGGAACGGCATTACTGGAGGATGGGGCGAGCAAATTATTCCTTTATCTCCAAACATTGCCAGACAATGGGCGCAAGACAATTTAACAGATGACGAATACATCGAAGCATTTGTCGGGACAGAAATAAAATCCGATACTAAAATTCCTCTAAATATATCCGTATCAGCTGATTTTAAAAATTATTTACTTCTTTTAAGAGAAAGAACAGGAAAAAGCATATCCCAAATTATAGAAGATAAGTTTTATACCGAAAAATATTGAAACTAAAAAAACTTTTAAATTATGTAAATGGATTAAAAAATACCTTACAGCTTGTAAGGTATTCTTTTTTTAATCCATCTTTACGACAATTTTATATTCATTACCTAGAATATAATCTTTTTCTTGAAAACCAGATTTTGTAAGACTTTCTGTAACTTGCCAAGTATCATAGGCTTCCCGAAGCTTCTTATTATGGACAAAGAAATAAAAACCTCGATTTTTCCATTCAACAACATCACCAGAAGCGTCTAATATCGGTTCACGCCGACGAACAAACGTTATCGCCCCGAATATAGTAATACATTCTCTGACTTCTGTGGCCTGTGTCCTGATAGGCTTCGCAAGCAAATGAAATGATTGACTAGTCCCCAATATAATGCGTCTATTTTTTCGGTTTTGAGTAATAACACTTAACATTTCCGGCGGGAAATTTTTCGATTGATTGGACGAAAACCAGTTTTGCAATTCGTCCATAACAACAATTAAACCTTGTTTACCATTTTTATAATTAACAAGTTGTGACCAGTGCCGAAGTTCGTCATTCTGATATTTGAAAGCAATATTTGAAATACACTTAGCAAGCGGGTATTCCTGCTGCATACGCATAGCATATTCAACCATTCCAATGGATTTACCAGTTCCTTGTCTACCCGTAAAAATAACACAGCCTTGATGTCGAAAAAATTCAGGGTCACGCTCGATTATATCTTCCGCTATACGTTTCGGGGCGTCAATTAATAGACGTCTTATAATACTTTTACGTTTAACGTATTTTCTATTACCTTTTTTAAATCTCTTACCTTTAATAAGCAATACAACAATATTAATTGTTATTAATACAAATAGCAAAGCTACAAAACCAATTATAAA
>DUVY01000192.1 GCA_012840805.1 Clostridiales bacterium
TGGAAGTAATCCTCCCCTTCGCTTCTCGCCTGGTACTCTAAAGTAAAGTTTTCGCGGAACGTTGGAACGTACCCCAGGGCGAAATCAGATTCACCTTTATCCCGAATGCCAAACTCGAGCTTCAAGCTGTCTGCGCTCTCATCCCGTGCTTGGTACTCCAGAACGAGATCTTCATGGAATGCCGAAATGTAGTCCAGACGGAAATCAGATTCACCTTCACCCCGCGCGCCAAAGGAGAGCCGGAAATCATCGGTTGGCATCGCCTCGTAGCTAATGACTCGATCGAGAAATTCTGCTGCGATAAAATCAAACCCAAAGAGGTTTTCTCCGTGGCCTACCGCTGTGAAGTTCATTCCAAAATCATTCGTGCTCCGCTGCCGGGATGCGAACGATAGGGGGAAATCTGCATCTTCCGTACGTTGCACTACGAAGGAGACGATAAACTTGGGTTCCGTAGCGTAGGTTAGCAAAAAGATGTTCGAAAGTTCATAGGAAAGACGAAAGGCGGACTCGCCGTAAGGCAGCGTGCCATCCCACTCTAACTTAAAATCGGAGTTGACGGGTCGTTGCGCCGTGTAGGCGACTTGTAAATACCGCCCTTCAATTTCGCGGAAGGCATCGGGGTCAATAAAGGCTACCTCGATGTATGGACCCTTTCCACTTTCCTTGGAGGAGAAGCGGTAAAGCTCTTCACTTTTTAGAACGTACACCTCTTCGAATGAACCCTGTAAATCCACTTCCACCTTGGTACCTTCTGGCACCAAGGTATAAAGAAGTGATGTATCCCGCGGCCTATTGGCGTGGGTGATGCCGGTTTCCGTCCAAGGTTGATCCGAGGATAGCTTATGGATCTCCAAGGGGATTTCGCTTGGTTTCGCCCCCCTAGGAGGAGTGAGCACGAGCTTGCTGTAAATAAACTCCTGTTCAGGCAAACCACTCAAATCAAATCCGATGAATGATTCGTAATTTAGTCCTGTCAAAAGATCGTGCGTGTCCCCATAGTTTAGCGTGGGGACAGAGGCGTACGTGAACGCATCCTTGACAGCGTGGAACCGAAGGATTGTAACGGGTGGTTCAAGAATGTCGAAGCGGCCTTGAACGAAATTCATACTATCACTCCATTGTATTGGAATTTATGCGGAAGGAACCGCCTGTGGTAGCGTTTTTGTTCGGGTGTATTCTGACGTAAAACTCATAAGTGTCTCCATCCCCCATAGCGGGAGGGTTGAGATGGCCTTTGGGCACAAAGGGCTCTTCTTGGCTCGATATGTTAATAGCCACATCCGGCACATTGTGACTTATTGTGATCTCTGGATTCTCTACCGGTTCGCCCAGTTGGTTACGCAAAATAAGCTTGCGCACAGGGGAGGTACGTCCAGCCACGAGCGGACCAAAGTCAAGTTCCTGCAGAATTACACCCTGGTCTGTGGTGAAGTAGTTTCCTTCTTCATCGACGAACATTAGGCCTTGGTAGTGCCCAACCACTGTAAATTCAGTGGACGTCACTTCTCCGATTGCATCCTTCACTTCCAGACGTAAGGTGTTTTCTTCGCCCAAGATTAAGTCCTGACTGCCCCAAGGAATAACAATCGCTACCGGTGCGGAGAGTGGTTCGCTAAAGCCTTCGTCCTCTGGGTAGAACTGCTTGCCGTTAATTAACAAGCGATACGACACGTCGTCTCCGTCTTCGTCACCCAGAGTGGCGTGTAGATTGAAGTTGGTGTGTGTTAACGTAATGGTTGGAGGGGTGTTGAGCAAAATGACTTCTCCGGATTGTTCTCGTTCTTTGCCCCTATCATCTTTTACGCGCAGGGTAACAGTGTTGGTACCTACATTGAAGTATGGATGATTGTAGGCTAAAAATATTTTCGTCCCGGATTCTAGAGGGGGCGACCACTCATCGTCCGCAGGGTACACCCGCTCGCCGTTGATCAGGACCTGGTAGTGGACAGGGTCACCTTCTTGGTCTTCGATGGTTGCGCTTAGTTCCACGTACTCATTGTGGAACTCATCTGGCGTAAGTAGGAAGTTTTTAATCAACGGCGCTTCATTTTCGGGGAATGTGACAGCAATGGATTCAACCCAAGGCCCTTCCGTTTCGCCAGGAACACGCAGACCGGAGAGTCTGATTTTAAAATCCAGTGTACCATGTTCAAACCAAAGCGCCCA
>DUVY01000071.1 GCA_012840805.1 Clostridiales bacterium
CGAAGAAGATTATTATACCGAGTTTTTGGACTATATCATATCGGTAAAAGTTGTCCAAGATTACAACGAAGCCATAGACCATATCAATCATTATGGAACAAAACACAGCGAATGTATCATAACGCAAGACGCAAAAGTCGCAAGAGAGTTTACCAACCGCGTGGACGCGGCGGCCGTTTATGTCAACGCTTCCACTAGATTTACGGACGGCGGGGTATTCGGGCTCGGCGCGGAGCTGGGCATTTCCACCCAAAAACTTCACGCGCGCGGTCCCGTGGGTCTAAAAGAACTAACATCATACAAATATGTAATCCTAGGCGACGGCCAAGTAAGATAATAGTCATTAAAGCGTCATTTGGGCTCTAATCGGCATTTTTAAAAAACTAGCGGACCTAAACCCAAATAGCATTGGTAAAAACAGCGAGTAAAACAGGATTAAATCATTAAAAATCTATAAGTCTATGCGGCGCTATTAAGGCAACGGAAAATAGACAAAAAACCGTTAGAGCAACAAGCAGTTTTAAAAAAATACATCTTGAAAAATCATAAGTCTATAAGGTCGCTCTCGTCCTTATAGACTTTGTTGTATTTGTCCCTTTTTTTGTTTTTGTGAATAGCGTATAATTCGCCATAATTTTCGGCTTCTTCGTCGTTTTCAATGCCTGACGGGATAAGCCCGGTGCACTCGCTCATAGAAGCAAGGTTGCTGATATCATAAAAAGTATCTTCGCCCTTGGTCATAATTTCCTCTTTTTATTTTAGTTATTAGCCTTTTTGGGCGTTTTTATAAACAGGCGAAGAATTTTTTATAGCTCTAAAATTCATCCAAAATCGCAAAGATTTTTTTATAGCTCAAGAAGAATTAATCCAAAACCGCAATGATTAAAATACTTTGATTTAAAAAGCGGAAATAATCACACCCCCAAACAAAAAACGGCGGATACGCCGTTTTTTGTTTATTGCTCGTTTTTGTCCTTATAACTCTTTTAATTTTTTCTCCAAAATCTCTATGGTTTTTCGGACTTGGTCGGGCGCGGTCCCCCCAAAACTCTTTCGGTTATTGACCACATTTTCCAGCTTGACCGCGTCTAACACATCTTGCTCAAAAATCGGGTTAAACTTTTTAAAATCATTAAGTTTCAAATCCTCAAGTTTGAGATTATTTTTTATACAATACAGCACAATACGCCCGGTAAGATTATGGGCGTCTCTAAAGGGAACGCCTTTTTTGGCGAGATAATCGGCGATATCGGTCGCCGATGAATATCCGCCTAGGGCGGAGCTATACATCTTATCCGTGTTAAACTTAACGGTCTTTATCACGCCGCATAGCACATCAATACAGATATTAATATTGTCTTCTGTGTCAAAGATAATCGGCTTGTCTTCTTGCAAGTCTTTGTTATAAGACAAAGGCTGCGCTTTTAACAGCGCCGCGGCGCTTGTCAAGTTGCCTATAATTTTAGCGGACTTGCCGCGTATCAATTCCAGCATATCGGGATTTTTCTTTTGGGGCATAATGCTTGAGCCCGTGGAATACCCCTCGTCCAAAGTAATATACGAAAACTCGTCGCACGCCCAATAAATCCATTCTTCAGCAATTTTGGACATATGTAAGCCAATTAGAGCGCACGCGGATATATATTCAACCAAAAAGTCCCTGTCGGACACGGCGTCCAAAGAATTAGGCGAAATTTCCGCAAAGCCCAAAAGCTTAGCGGTCAATTCCCTGTCAATAGGATAGGTAGTTCCGGCAAGCGCGCCGCTGCCCAACGGCAAACCATCAATGCGTTTTTTGCAATCTTTAAGCCGCTCAATATCACGCAAAAACATACACACATATGCGTTAAAGTAATGCCCGAGCGTTATGGGCTGGGCTTTTTGCATATGCGTATATCCCGCCATTATGGTATCGGCGTGATTTTGGGCGTGTTCTAGCATAACCGCGCAAAGATTTTTTAGCTTAGTCACGGTATTGTCGATGCTGTCTTTAAGATACATTCTAATATCCGTGGCGACTTGGTCGTTTCTAGAACGCGCGGTATGCAGCTTTTTGCCCGTCTCGCCTATACGCTTTATCAGCTCTTGTTCCACAAAGCTATGGATATCCTCGGCGCCCTCAATTTTTAACTTGGAGTTTTCTATATCTTTCAAAATTTGCTCAAGCCCGTCAATTATAAGCTTGCTCTCTTTCTCGGATATAATTTTTTGGGAACCCAGCATCTTGCAATGGGCGATACTGCCCAAAATATCGTGTTTATAGAGCCGACAATCAAAACAAAGCGAAGAGTTAAACTCATCGGCAAGCTTTTCGGTTTTTCGCGTAAAAACGCCTCCCCAAAGTTTCATTTTTATTATTTTTCCTTTTTATATTTTGCCCAAAGTTTTTGTTTTTGGGCGCGCACCTTTAGCGGCAACCCAAACAGGTTAATAAACCCTTCGGCGTCTTTTTGGTTATAAACCTCGTCTTCGGAAAAAGTCGCCATCTCGGCGTCATACAGCGAATACGGCGAAGTAACGCCCGCGGGGATAATATTGCCCTTATATAATTTTAATTTGACCTTGCCGGTTACGGTCTCTTGCGTTTTGTCCACAAAAGCCGAAAGACTCTCCCTCAAAGGCGTAAACCACAATCCGTCATAAACAAGTTCGGCAAACTTAATCGCGACCATTTCCTTAAAATGCATAGTCGCCCTGTCCAGCGTGATTTCTTCTAGATTATTATGAGCCGCGTATAAGATTGACCCGCCCG
>DUVY01000146.1 GCA_012840805.1 Clostridiales bacterium
AGGAGATATACAGAGCACTGATCGAAGCTACTGCCTACGGCACCAATATGATAATCGAAACCTTTGAAAACAGCGGAGTTCCGATAAATGAGCTGTATGCGTGCGGCGGCATAGCTGAGAAGGACGAGTTCATGATGCAGATATACGCCGATGTGACAAACAGGGAGATAAGGATTTCAGCTTCTCCGCAGACCGTAGCGCTGGGCTCCGCAATGTTCGGCGCAGTGGCGGCAGGAAAGGCAAAAGGCGGCTACGATTCCATATTTGACGCCGCAAAGCGCATGTCGAAGGTCAAGGACGAGTATTACAAGCCGATCCCTGAAAACGTTGAAATATATAAAAAGCTTTACGCGGAGTACAAGATACTGCATGACTATTTCGGCAGAGGCGCAAATGACGTGATGAAGCGGCTGAAGGAGATAAAGAAGTCGGTTTAGGAGAATTAACGGCAGCATCGAAATATCATCGAAATATTAAGGACAGCATCAGTGAATTACAGGGGCAGGCATCAGTGAAACAACTGCTTTGCAATAACTGCTTAATATATGTCCGGCAGTTGTACTGACTGCTGCCGGTATATTCTTTATCCAGGGAGGTAAATTATGCTGGAAGCATTAAAAGAACAAGTTTTGCAGGCAAATCTGGATCTTGTCAGGCATGGCCTTGTCGTATTCACGTGGGGCAATGTCAGCGGCATCGACAGGGAGCGCGGGCTGATGGTCATAAAGCCGAGCGGCGTTCCATATGACGAGATGAAGCCTGAACACATGGTCGTGCTGGACCTTGACGGGAAAAAGGTCGAAGGAGACCTGAGACCTTCTTCCGACACGCCGACACATATAGCGATATATAAAGCGTTTGCCGGAGTCGGCGGAGTGGTGCATACCCATTCCTCCATGGCAACAAGCTGGGCCCAGGCAGGGAGGAGCATACCGGCGCTTGGAACGACCCATGCCGACCATTTCTACGGTGAGATACCCTGCACCAGGAAGCTGACAAAGGAAGAGATCGACGAGGACTATGAAAGCAACACCGGAAAGGTTATTGTCGAGACCTTTGCAGATATCGACCCGCTGCATGTGCCCGGAGTCCTGGTCAACGGCCATGGCCCGTTCAGCTGGGGCAAAGACGCCCATGATGCCGTCGTGAATGCCGTTGTCATGGAGGAAGTCGCAAAGATGGCGTTCAACACTTTTGTCATCAATCCGGACATCAGACCGATCGACGGCTGGCTGCTCGACAAGCATTTCCTCAGGAAGCACGGCCCCAAAGCCTATTACGGCCAGAAGAAACCATAGGGCTGAACGGCAGCAGATCCTTACGGATCCTTTCAGGATACAGGTTTTCATCCCGGAAAATCACATAGGCCCGGGTGGACCTGAACATAAAGGGCACTGCATATTAAAACGGTTGCAGTGCCCTTTTACTAATAAAGTCTTTTATGGCACAATGGAAGTTAGTTAAGCGTTCTGTCCTGTATGATTGCTTTGCTGCCCCAGATTGCGGTTCCTGAATCTGAAAGTGCCGTGAACGTGAAAACCGTTTTCATGTTGTCAGTATCCCACTGCTTCAGTACTACCCCTTTATAAACGGTACCATCAAGCTCTATCTCAATTTTGTTGCCGGATGACAGTCTCCATTTTCCGCTGTAACTGCCTGAAACGCTTCCGTCTTTGCCGAGTTCGACCGGCACTGAGGTTTTTATTTCTTTCGTTATATCGTCACCGTGGCAAACCAGTTTGTACAAGCCTGCAACATCGTTCTTTCTGTACCTGCCGATCGTTTCTCCTGAATAGCGGTAAGGCGCAATAACAGGCCAGCCGTCCTGGTTCATGAACATTTGGTGGACCCTTACTTCATGATGCTCTCCAAGACCTTTGAAACGTGTGTGGAAGAAAATAAAATACTTCCCTGTTTCTTCGTCGTAATATGCGGAGTTATGGCCGGGGGAGAGATATCCGACAGTATTGCTTTCGGGCTCTTCTTCCAGGTTGACGAACTGGTAATTGCCCATGAGTTTGACTCCATAAGGCTGTATCGACGGGTCATGGAACAGGACTCCGGGTTTTCCCATGCAATCGGCCATATCCTGTCCCTTTGAATCTACATAAGGACCGTCCGGATTTTTGGAGCGGGCGACGCGGATGTTGTATCCGCCGTTCGAATCCAGGCCGCCGAAAGAAAGGAACAGGTAATAATACTCTGTTTCCGGGCTGTACATGATATATGGCCCCTCGATCCTTGCGTGGTATCCGCCCAGCAGTTTTTTCCCGTATCCCTGGTCCGGGAGCGGAAAACCGGTTTCAGGATCCATTTTCAGTATATATATCCCTCCGGAATATGAGCCGTAGACCATCCACAGATTGCCTTCCCGGTCGAAAAAGACGTTGGGATCTACAACGTTCGGGTGAACGTTGGCATTATAAACTGAACCGTCGGGACTGAGTCCTTTTCCTGATCTGAGTATGATGCCAAGATTTTCGCAAGGCCCTTCCACATTGTCTGAAACGGCAATACCCAGGCAGGAGAGCGGGCTGTCGCCCCTGCAGCTGCAGTAATACATGTAATATCGCCCGTCGTTGAGCCTTATGACGTCCGGCGCCCAGAATGTTTCTGACTGTGCCCATTCCAGGGCTTCAGCCATTTCTTCCTTTACATTGGGGATAAGCTTGTTGCCTGGTACTGCTGATGACGAAATCTGAGTCCATTCGATAAGATCTGCGGATTTGGCTGATGCCAGGTGGGAGCCAAAGACATAGTATTGACCGTCCGCTTTTATTACCGAAGGGTCATGTACCGTCACATTTCTGAACGCAGGCACATCTTCAGTATCCGGCCCGTCCGCCTGTTTCCCGCAGGCAGCAAGGAGTATGAGGGGAATTATCATAAACCTGATAATTTTACTGTTTTTCATGCTGCAAGTACCTCTTTTCGCAAAAGCATATCAATAAAAAACTTAAATATTTTAAATAATACTTAATATAATGTTACCACAGTTTTAGAATCTGTGTCAATCTGAAAACAGTGAAATGGCCTTTTTGCCATGCAAGTCGCCCAAAAAGGGCAGACGGCTGTCCGCCTTTTGATTTTGCAAAATGGATTGCATTTTGCCTATTTATCGTTAAAATTTAAATGATTCTGAAATAATTAAGAATAATGCTAATATCAAAAGAGACATAAATATATCATGCTGCTTCTGGACAAAACTGCCAGCGCCACCGGTTCGTGTTATTGCGTCTGAATGCTGGCCGCCGATCAGGATGCTGATCGGCTGGATCCGCTGTCATGGAAAAAATCCATATACCCGATGATGAAAAGCGACCCGGACAGGGGGGTTTTTGGACCCGGACACAACAGTTTTACTGTATCGGAGGGCGGAAAAGATATCATGGTATTCCATGCACGCCAATATGAAAAAATCACAGGGGATCCTCTCTATGACCCGAACAGGCATGCGATGCTGGCGGAAGTGCACTGGGACAGACACGGAAATCCGGTCTTTGAACCATACCTGTATTGACACGCCCATGCATACCGTTGACTTATAACTCTGCCTGAGTCTTACGGCAGGCTATTGTTCATCCTTCAGAGGGCTGTAATTGATCCTGACGTTGATATCCTGGTTATAGTTGCCGAAATTCTTTCCGTATATCGTAAGCCCGCCAATATGGGTCGCATTGTCGGGGACGGCAAGCTTGAACTTGATCACGCTCCTGTAATCCAGGTCGAAATCTTTCAGTGAGACGTCAGATATCTGGAGCCCGTCGATGAAGGTCCCCTTGTCGTTTATCATTATCATTTTCAGCAGGCCATACTGGTTCCAGTTTCTGTACCACCAGTTGGGCGTAAAGATGCCTTTTGCGCTGCCGAAGTCTCCGGGACTGGTCCAGTAGCCTATCCATTTGTTGTTTATATAGAAATGGATGTCGGAGGGCCAGTTGTCATTGCATCCCGGGGCTTCTGAACTCAATTCGAGAGAAATCGTTATCTGGTCGATCTTCTGCGAAGGAGGCAGAAAATTCGGGATGATGTACTCGACATATCCCCGCGAAAACCAGAGTATATCGCTCTTGTAACGATCAGGGTGTGCGAAATAGCGGGGGTCGTCCACTGCGCCGATCAGGGCCTCGGCGGTTGCGAGGCCGCATGTCGGATACACCAGGTAATCGGAGTAATGGCCTACCTTTATATCAACTTCGTATATATCTTTTGATGCTTCCTGTGAATTCAATTCTACAAGTATTTTGTCCAGATGCACAGTACACTTTTTTTGGTTCCCGTGTCCGGAGGATTCATTGGAAATAACGACAAGGCCGCACTCCTCCAGCTTTTTGATATGGCTGGTCAGAGCGCTGTTGGTTATGTTGAGGCTGGATGCGAGCTCATTCATATTCATGCCGTTGTTTGCAAGAAGAGTCTTGATGATCTGGATCCTGATCTCGGAACCCAGAGCCTTGAAAATTTCCAGACCCTCATCAAGCGTTTTAATGTGCAGCATGGTTTCCTCCGTTAACTTTAGCTAAATAAAGTATAGAATATCGTTTGCAATAAATCAAGGAATACTTCGGCGCAGTCATTCCTTCACGCTTGAGAACATGACGGATTCGATGATCCAGCGCTGGAATATCCCGTAGATGATCAGGACAGGCACCAGCAGCATGACCGACCCGGCCATTATCCTCGGTACATGTGTGTTGATGGCATACTGTTCATTGAACTTTGCCACCATGACCGTAACAGGCTGCCAGATTTCATTCTTGATGAATATCGTCGGGGCAAGGTAGTCATTCCATGATCCGATGAACCACAATACGCCGTGTGCCGCCAGTGCAGGCGTTATCAGATGGAGAATGACACGGCGGAAAATCTGGAAGTAGTTGCATCCGTCTATTTTGGCCGCGTCGATGATAGAATCAGGAACGTAGTTCATAAACTGGCGCAGGAAGAATATCATAAGCACATTGCCAGTCAGCTTGGGCAGGATCAGCGGCAAAGGCCCCTGGACCATGTGCAGGTCGCTGAACAGTACGAACTGTGGTATCATTATCGACGGGAACGGTATCATGATGCCGCTCAGCAATATCAAAAACAGAATGTTCCTTCCCGTGAACCTGATTTTTGCAAAGGCGAAGGCGGCCAATGCGGAAACAAAACTGCCCACGACTACCGGAGGTACCGAGTAAAGTATCGTGTTGAGGAATCCGCGCACAAGAGGGATCTCGGACCATATCTGGATATAGCTTGAGAAGTCCCATTTCCTTGGCAGCAAGCCCGCCAGATAGATATGCATTTTGGGCTTGAAAGAGGTAAAGATCATCCAGATGAACGGATACAGCATTACTGCAGAACCTGCTGCGAGGAATATGAAAATGAGTATATCAGCGATTTTCTTTTGCCTTTTCAACCCTGTCACCCCTTCCGTTGATATAGAATTGCAGTGCCGTTACCAGGAACACGATGATGCCGAGAACGATAGCGACCGCGGAACCGTATCCTGCCTTTGAGTTCCTGAACGTATTGTCATAAAGGTGGATAACGGTGGTAAAAGTACTGTTTGCAGGCCCATTGCCTGTAAATATCAGACGCGGCTCGACATACATCTGTGCGCCGCCTATTATCCCGGTAACAAGCAGATAGAACGTGACAGGCATCAGCAGAGGCAGCGTGATTTTCCGGAATGTGTAGAACCAGCCTGCTCCGTCTATTTTCGCTGCTTCATAATATGTACTCGAAATCCCCTGCATACCGGCGATATACATGATTATGGAACTGCCGAGGCCTTTCCAGACAGCCATTATGATGATCACCCATTTCGTATAGCCGGGATGGCTCATCCAGTTAGGAGGGTTCTTTATGCCCAGTGACATCAAAAATGTGTTGATCGTACCGCCGTCAGACATGAACATGCGCTGGAAAATGAAACTGACTGCGACCACGCTGGTAATGACCGGGGTGTAGTAAAGGACACGGAAGACTTTTTCGTATTTCGCTCCCCGGTTCATGAGCGCGGCATATATGACCGACAAAACGATCCCGATGGGGATCCCGATCATATAGAAGAGTGTGTTGCCGAGACTTTTCCGGAATAATGGATTGGTGAACAAGGAAATATAGTTTTTCAGGCCGACCCACTTCGCGGAAGTAATCCTCTGCCCGAGCGGCCATGCTGTAAAGCTTGCATACACAGACATGCAAAACGGTATTAGCACAAACACTATCAGACCAATAAAGGGGATAAGCACAAAGGCATATCCCCATATATTGTCTGATACGCGAAAGCTCATTTTTTTCGCTGCTTTGGATTTCACGTCCACACCCCCGACATATCAGATACAGATGACGATCATTATTTATACGGATTCAGGTCATCTTCATCCTGTATAGCCTGATCCAGCAAAGCCTGGGCATTTGGCTGGACCATTTTGCAGTATTCGCTGACGCTCATCGGAGTCACGCCCTTGTCGATTTTCTCGTAGTAGCTCCATACGCTGTCCACTCCGGAAATGAAGCCGTCTGAATGCCACAGCGCGTTGAATGTCAGCGTTGTAGGAACACGGCGCCCGTTCCTGCCCTGCAGCATCCTTACGAAAATTATGCGGGATTCGGGGAAGTATGAATCATCCGTGAGGTATTCGCCTTCCGCCATCGCCTGGATGTTAGGAAGCTGTCCGCCCTGTTTTGCCAGGAAACGCTGGACTTCTTCATCGGCGCAGAGCAAATAGGCGAGTTCCGCTGCAAGTTTCTGCTGACTGGAGTCCTTGGATACCGCGTATCCGACGGAATCCACGCGGCCGAACCATTTATCCTGACGCTCCTCGATGGGAAGGTTTGAATACCTGTCGCTGATAGGCCACGGAGCGAGGTCGAAATCAAACCATGATTTGCCGGGATTTATCGACTCATCGGTTTCTATAGCCTGGAAAGCGCCTACATCCCAGGTACCGCAGGGGAAATATGCTACGCGGCCTGCGAGGAACTTCATATATCCTGTCGTTTCATCAGTCGAGAGGCCTGAACCGCCCATTTCCACTATTTTCATAAATCCTTCGTAACCTTCTATGAATTCAGGGGTGTCAAACAGGACTTTTGTTGCGTCTTCATTCAGATAATCTCCGCCTGCACCCCATATGAAAGGCTGAAGCGTGAAATCTTCCCAGAGGTGCGTGCCATAGACCTGCTTGGAGCCTGCTGTCTCGGGCAGCGTCGGATCTTCGAAAGTGAGGGCCTTGCACAGTGTTGCAAATTCTGTGAATGTGTAAACCGGAAGATTTCCGTTCTTATCGATTTCAGGGAAGAAAGGAAGAGTACCGTTATTAACAAGTTCTTCGATTTGAGGACGGCGCTTTTCGATTATTGCTTTATTGACGGTCATTGAACATGCGGAAAAGTCTTTCGGAAGCGCCCATATTTTTCCTTCTCCCAGCTTGTTGGTTTCCACATCGTACCTGTAAAGATTCAAAGCTTCGGGCCAGATCCTGTCCAGAGAAGATACGTCCAGGAGATCGTCGAATGCTACGATTTTATCTGCCCAGACACGTCTTTTGATGTCTCCGAGTCCCAGATAAAAGACATCGGGTGCCGCGTTTGCGGTCAGCGCAGCTTCAAGTTCCGGCCAGTACTGGTCGCCGGCTACCTGGAAGTTAACCGTGCAGTTGAATTTCTCTTCAAATCTCTTGATAACTTCCCTGTACATTGCCTGTTCATGCTCCTGGGCAAAAACCGATACATTCAGTACGGGCTTTTTACCCGAGCCTTCAGGATTGCTGCCGGAGCCACCGCCGCCATTACCGGTGCTGCTATCCTTGCCCGACTGTTCCGAACCGGCGCAGCCAGCCAGCAATGATGCTGCCATTACGAGAACGAGTAACAGCGATACTAAACGTTTCATATTTTTTTCCCCCTTTTATCTGCTTTTGATTATGTTCAAATTAAAGTTAAATAATTAAGAAAAATCAAAAGCATTTATTGATTAAATAATACCATCTGATATTTAGTAGTGTCAATAATAAATAATTAAGTTTTTTTAAAATAATCGACGTTAACGGATACTGGCAGTATATCATCATTGTGAAAACTACACAAACAATATGCTAAATAACGATTTTTAATAAGTTAAATATGCGACTTGATTTAAATAAACGTGAAATATTACATAAATATGTGAAAAATAATGTCTTTTTCGGATCCAAAGTATCGTGTTGCTCCCGGAGCAAATTTATTATAGGCATTGACACCTGTTTCCCGGGCGTGTTATGATGAGTTTAAATATCGAGTCAAATAATTTAGATTTATATGAAGTAAATATTTAATTAAAGGAGTATGGATATGCACAAAACGACTGCCTACATTGAAAAAAATTTCAAATTGGCCAATGTCGACGACAAATTGTTCAGCTCATTTATAGAGCATCTCGGCAGGGCGATCTATACCGGCATTTATGAGCCTTCGCATCCGGAATCCGATGATCAGGGCTTCAGGAAAGATGTGATCGAACTGGTAAGGGAGTTGGGGATCACGATGGTCAGGTATCCCGGGGGAAACTTCCTTTCAGGTTATAACTGGACCGACGGCATAGGTCCAAGGGATCAGAGGCCTGCAAGGCTGGATCTTGCATGGAGGACCATTGAAACTAATGAGATCGGCATAGATGAGTTTTATGACTGGTGCCTGAAAGCGAACACACGGGTAATGGCTGCAGTCAACATGGGAACAGGGACGCCGCAGCAGGCAGGGTATATGGTCGAATACTGCAACTTCCCGGGCGGTACCTGGTGGAGCGACCTCAGGATCAGGAACGGGCATAAGGAACCATACAATATAAAAACATGGTGTATCGGCAACGAGATGGACGGTCCATGGCAGATCTGCCATCTGGATGCGGCGGACTACGGCAAAAAAGCGCTTGAAACTGCAAAAATAATGAAATGGGTCGATAATTCGATAGAGCTTGTTGTCTGCGGCAGTTCCACTTCTTCGATGCCTACTTTCCCGGAATGGGACAGGATCGTACTGGAATACACATATGACGCTGTGGATTACCTGTCACTCCACAGGTATTATGAGAATTATGGAAATGATCTCGATTTTCTTGCATCTTTTCTTGATATGGACAGATTCATCAAGTCGGTCTGTGCGACCGCGGACTATGTCAAAGCGCTGAAACGCAGCAAGAAAACGATGCATCTTTCATTCGATGAGTGGAATGTGTGGTATCAGCAGCGCCAGAAGCAACATGACTGGGAAATCGCTCCCGACATACTCGACGACAGGTATTCGCTGCTGGACGCCCTTGTTGTCGGCGGGCTCGGAGTGACGCTGCTGAACAATTCGGACAGGGTAAAAATAGCATGTCTTGCGCAGCTGGTGAATGTCATTGCGCCGATTATCACTGAAAAAAATGGACGTGTCATACGACAGAGCATTTATTATCCTTTCAGGGACATTTCGAAATATGGAAGAGGCACTGTACTCAAACCTGTCGTAATAACGCCTTCAGTAGAGACGTGCCATGGCGATGCGCCTTTGCTGCATATGAGTGTTGTTTATAATGAAGAAAACGGATACATTACGGTCTTCTGCCTGAACATAGACCAAAGCGACGATATGCTGCTCGAACTGGACATGCGTTCGTTTGGGAAACTCTCGATGGCAGAGCACGTCTGTCTTAGGGGAGATGATCTCAATGCCGTGAACACTTTCGACGCTCCTGATACTGTATCCCCCAAAAGCATGGAAATCATCGGTGGCGAGCATGAAGCTTTCAGTGTCCGTATACCGAAGCTGTCCTGGAATGTTTTGCGTTTCAGGACAAAAGGATGATATGCCTGATAACAGACAGGATCTGCATTTGCCGGATCAAAAAATACCGGATCGAAAGCGGTCGGATCGTAATCAGTTCCGACCGCTTTTTGACATAATGATACAGCAATAACCCATGTTAATGGAAATATACATATGCTATAATAAACGCGTTGAACCATGGCATATTCTGCCGGGCTGAATCAAAAACCCGAGCGGTTCACGGAAGTCTTTCAGTCGGTTGATTTTTTGGACCTGGATGTATTATGGTATCTTGCGACAATCTTGGATTAGGAGGCCCTTTATATGAAAATGCTGTTCAATGACGGATGGAAATTCTCAAAGCAGAAACTTGACACGCCGCCTGAAATGTTGGATCAGGACGGGATCGAGTGGTTGGACATCGATCTGCCGCACGACTGGCTGATCTATGATACCAACA
>DUVY01000072.1 GCA_012840805.1 Clostridiales bacterium
AAAATGAATAGTATGCGCCAATTCATGCGCGATTAAATATTCCAAAAAGACGGGCGGTAGCATAATTGTCCTAAAGTTGATGCCTATATTCCCCTGCTTATCGCAGCTTCCCCATCTAGATTTGGAATTAATGATTTTAAGACTGTTGTATTTGAAACCTAAATTTAAAAATTTATTTACTTTATTAATAAACTCTTTTTCTGATTCTTGGATTAAAAATCTTTTTAAAGCATTTTTAAAAGAGCTTTGTTTGGCGAGTAATTGATATTTAATAGGTATTAACGTTTGATCTTGATTTATGCTTATTTTTTTAACATTATCAAAGACGCATTTAATTATTTTACCTTTATACATAATTTCATTATATGTATAAAGATTTTTATACTTTTGATAACGATTTTGCGCATAGAGTTGTTTTTTTGCGATCCAATCGCTTTTCTTAATCAAAAAATTATTGATTTTATCAAATGACAAATTAAACGGCGCTTTGACAATAATTTTGCCGGTATTATCAATATGAACCGCTAGCGTTTTTCTATTGCTTTTTATTAATTGGTATTTCAAAATTATTTCTCATCAAATAAAATTCGAGTTCTGAACGCGGGTCTGTCTTCGCATTCTATTTCAATTATAACATCGTATTCATTATTATAAATTTTTTTAACGGTATAGTCTTTGTTGTATTTCATTTCGTATAAGTAATTAACCGAAAACTCTTTGATGTTTTTATCAAGAATATCATTGGGCTCCAAAGCGTTATAAGCGATATTGGCGTATTTTGCGTTATTCATATGACGGTTGATATCTATATCGTCAAGCCTAACGCGACTTTTAAAAGCTTCTGTCATATTATTAACAGGTTCAACTTTCCAATCCGGGCTTTGTATAGCGCGCTTGTCTATAAATTTTAGGCCGTTAAAATATTGAGGATTAATGCGCTTAATTTTATGGGTTTGGGAATCTAAAATAAGCCATTTTGAAACGCCTTTAATTATTACATTTCCATATTTATCCAAAATATAATAATCTCGATCGCAATCAATCATTCTAGGCGCGATAGGATAAGTGACGACAGTTATCTCATCTCCTAATTTTGGGTATCTGTCAATTTCGGCGCATATTCGGGACAATACCCAGTATTCGTTTTGTTTAATCAGGCTATAATAATCTACTTTTAATTCTATGGCATGACGGGTAGCGACTTCTTGAAAATAATTTAAAATTGAACTAGGCTTCAAATTACCCCGAATGTCAATATCATAAATGGTTACAATAAATTTTTGGCTGTAACTACAAATGTCTTGCATTATAAACTCCATAAAAAAATGAATAACAACATATAAAATTATAAGCAAACCATTAACAAAACGCAAATAAATTATCAAAATTAACTATATAAAATGTTGTCATCTAATATTATGTCAGATATAGTATTATGCATTGACAAATTTTAATGGTTTTAATATCATATATCTATGGATAATTATGTCAATAGCGATTTGATTAGGGGTAATATTGACACTATAATACTTCGCTCTTTATCCGAGGGCGATAAATATGGTTATGAAATATTAAAAGAAATTGAATCCAAAACGCAAGGCGAATACATTTTAAAACAGCCTACCCTATACAGTTGTCTTAAAAGATTAGAAAAACAAGGTTATATTACTTCATTTTGGGGACAAATAACTTTAGGCGGAAGAAGAAAATATTACAGATTGACTCCCGAAGGCAAAGAATATTTTGAAAAAGTGCAAGCGGATTGGGAGTATTCGCGCGCGTTAATTGATAAGCTTATAGCCAAAAGAAGGACAACGCCTCAAGTTGATAATCAACCCTCCTTCGAAGACAATAAAGATGAATTTATAGAAAGCCAGTCTATTGACAATTCTAATGATTCTGCTTATATTTCCGCATTAGAAAAAGATATTAATGAAGATATTGATACTGTTAATAATGAATCTTATTTTAAGACCGATCAAAATTTAAATAATGGCACAGAAGACCAAGAAAGCGCTTATAGCGATAATACTGAAGATGATGACGCCGTAGATGATGTAGTAGATGATGTAGAATTTGATACGGAAGAACAATTAACCGAAAGCGAGGACATAAGCGACAATAATTTGGATACTGAGATTCAAAAGCAACATAGTCAAGAACGACAGGAACAAACTAAAAAACAGATTTTTATAGTTGCTAAACCTAAATCTGAAGATAACCAAACCGATAAAAAAGACAACGCAGATCCTGATAAGATCCCAATTTATACTCCAATAAAGGGAAAGCCGCTTTACGCGAAGAGCGAAAGGGTTTTAAAGGATATTCAATCCGATACTAGCGCTGAAAGCGTTTATGAAAAAAAGACTGAAGAAAAAGAGTTCTCGTCTAAAGTTCAAGATGTTTCACATCAAAAATTATTGGATAATGATATTACCAAAACTCGCGAGCAACCATTAGAACAAATATCTTTCTTTAAACCATCCAAAAAACACGAAGTCGATGAAACATTAATTGGAAAAACCAAAGTCAATTATAATCCTAACGAAGTGTTTTTTGCCGATCAAAGATCCAGTAAACCTATCAAGTACCAATCTTATGAAGATTTGATGTTAAAAGAAAAAATGGAGTTGTTTAAAGAGAATATCAGCAAAGGCAAAAATTTTTCTAAGCCTCATCCCCAGCCTGAGCTTTCTTTAGAATCCCAATTATATTCATTGCCCGATAACGTTATTCCTGATTTTGCTGAAAATACTGCCTCCTCTTTTGGCGGCACTTACGCCTCTATTGAAGAGGCCCGTCAAGCGCATAAAATTGAAAAACAATATAAAAATGTTTTGGGCAAGCTTTTTGAAAACAAAAACCAAAATTATGAAATAAAACCTAAGCGGACAAAAGAAAGCGCTCAACCAAGTCAGCCGTTAAATAATCTTACTAATAATTTAAACAATAACAGCGCCTATGATTTTAGCGAAATAAAAGTCGTTCCTTTTTCAAAAAATACCGCGAGCGAATACTACAGCTCAGATTATGTTTATTATAATAAGTTTAAATTAGCGCAAAACTTGATTTTTTCTATTTTGATGCTTTTAACTAATATTGGTCTATATTTTTTGCTTAATGTTTATTTTCGTCTAAATGTGAATATCGGATATTATTATACTGGCGGCTTGGTAGCTATATTATTTGCGCTAGTTGCCTCATTGGCTTATTTCTATAAGCCCAATCGCAAAAAGAAGATTTTTTTTGAACTAAAAAAAGAACTGCTTAATAAGTTTTATCTTTGGTTGATCTTATCCGCCTCGTTTGTTCTGGTTTTTTATATCGTGGATAAAAATTTATTTTCAAGCGTTTATAATTTTTCAAAAGCTCTTATTGCCATAAGCTTGTCTTTCAATATATTAAGCTTGCCTATTATTGCTAAGATTATGTTAAAGCTTAAGGCATTTTCAATAAAGTCTTAAAAGAATAATCTATCTCCTATATTTTCGTTTTTTACGCGCGCCCCAAATTTTGCTCGCTAGATTGGCTAATTGATTTTTGTATTTATTCAATAAATAAAATAATAATATAAAAGCTATCGAAATAGCTATCCAAGCTACAATCCCCCATCCTGTAAAAGGTATAATATCCCCTGTGCCCATATAGCACATCACGGCTATTGTAATCGGCCTTGTCAAGAGCACCGCTATTATAAAAAACTTCCACGACATTGTCGTAATACCAGCCACCATGCACAAAATATCGTCTGGAAAAAAAGGAAAAAGCAGCATCAAAATAAGCATATATTTTCCTTTATGACTTAATAATCGTCTATATTCAATGGCTTTGTCTTTACCCGCAATCCATTCTACCAGCTTTTTACCGAATATTCGTCCCAACGCAAAAGCGCCGACTGAACCCAAAAAAACGCCCAAAGAACTCAGCAAAAAAGCGACTGTAGGACCATATAACGCGACTCCCACTAAATTTATAACTATTGAAGGCAAGGGCAAAAAAATTACCTGAATTATCTGGACGCAAACAAATACCGCCATACCCCAAAATTCAGTGCTTAAGATAAAATTTTTGATAAGCTCCATATTAGTAAGGCTTTGAAGCACTCCCGAAACATCCAGCGTTATATAACTTGCAACAAATAAAAATATCATTACATTGAATGTAAAGGTCAATTTTACAAGGCTTTCAAATTGATAAAATTTGAACAAAAACATTCCTAACAAAAGCAAAAAATTTATAAATTGTATTATGATATACGCGATTAGAGGTAATGTTTTGGCAAAAAGATATACCCCTAAAATCATAAAAATGCTTAAAAATACGGAAATATATATCAATACCTTGATAGATTGTTTCATACAAACTTTGCTTTAGATAATATTATATGTCTAAAGACAAAGGTTTAATATAAAAAAGAAAAAATCAAGAATTGGAAAGTTCAGACAATTTTTTTATTTCCGACCTGGCCAGCTCATCGCAGCGGTTATTATATTCATTATCGCTATGACCTTTTACCTTATGCCAAGTTACATCGTGTTTTGACGAATACATAATTAAGTCTTGCCATAGATCTATATTTTTGACATCTTCTTTGGACGCTGTTTTCCAGTTGTTAGCTTTCCATTTATTAATCCATTTATTATTCATAGCGTTGATTATATAGGCAGAATCGCTAAAAATGCGGACTTTGCATTCTTCTTTTAATGCCTTTAGGGCATAAATTACAGCAAACATTTCCATACGGTTATTAGTTGTGTCAGGACAAGAACCGCTAAGAACTTTTTCTACGCCTTTATAAATTAGAATAGCGGCCCATCCCCCTATCCCCGGATTGCCACTACAAGCCCCGTCAGTATATATGGTCACTTCTTTCATTTGTTTTCCTCGGAAAGATTTATTGATTTGTTATAAGCCGCCCAAACAGCTTGCTCAATGATTTTCTTAAAGCCTTGATTTTTTAGCGTTTTTATGGCTTCTATGGTCGTTCCGCCTTTTGAACATACGGCGTCAACCATATCTTCAATGTTTTGATTTGGATGCGTCTCAATCATTTTAACGCCGCCTAGCGCCGTCTGCAAAGCAAGCTTTCTAGATTCGTCTTCTGACAAACCAACTTTTTGACCCGCTTGTATTAAAGAATGAATAAAATAATAAACATAAGCTATCCCGCTTCCTGAAATTGCCGTAACCGCGTCCATTTTTTCTTCTTCCAAAACTACTACTTTCCCTATGCGCTTAAACAAATCAATGACAAATTTTTGGACAGTTTGGGATGCTTTATAAAAAGCAATACCAGAACAAGATTGCCCAATTTTAGCGGCCAAGTTGGGCATTACTCTTGCTAAAGCACCTGCTTTGGGTAAGCTTTTTATAAGCGAGGCTAGTTTAACTCCCGCCATTATGGATATCACAATATTTTGGTTTGTTATGTATGGCTCAATTTCTTTTAATATTATTTTTGAGTCTTTGGGTTTGACCGCGATAAGTATATACTCGCAATTTTGGGATAGATATTTATTATCGTTGATTATATCTATATTTTTTCTATCATTATTGTTAATTTTAGGCGCATCTAAGGTGCTTACTAAAATACGCCCCTCAAAATCATTCTCAACGCCGCTAAGGATAGCTCCGCCCATATTGCCTAATCCAATAATTCCTAGCTTATATTTCATATTTTACACACCTTATTCATTGACTAAAAACTCACACTATTATATAATATCTTATGTTTTTAGGGGAATGGCTCAATGGTAGAGTAGCGGTCTCCAAAACCGTTGGTTGGGGGTTCGAGTCCCTCTTCCCCTGCCAAAACCCTTTAAATATTAATCCCAGAAACCTATTGTTTTTTTAATAATGACGGTTTTTTGGGGTTTTTGATTTTCTACGACTAATGGTATTATTTTACGGTATTTTCATATATTGGTCAATCAATACCCCATAATTCAATAATCACTTTTTTAATTATTAAACAAAATAGCCATGCCGTATTTAGTATATACAGCATGGCTACATTTTTGAAGTCTTTACATATTATCTACATATAGCGCTGAAGGCTTCTATATCGGCGTAATAAAACGCTTATACCTCTTCGCCGCATCTGTAGCAATATCCGTCATGAGTCCACTCATGAGCGCAAGCTTCCAAAGAAACAATACTATCGGTAGCCGGTCCAAAATACATAAGTTTACCGTCCGCATCGTTTACTTTATCATCCAACGGGATGAAATGTAGATTTGATAATGTAATGGAAGATTGTTGAGCGCAGACATACATTTGTATCATTTGATTTTCTGCAGTAGTTTCCATTACATATATAAATCTATACTTAGTGTTTGCCTCAAACTTGCGGCTAGAATTATTTTCTTCGTTTGAGTGTGTTCCGATTAGCTTTGACTGATTATCTTTAAATATATCATTAGCTCCTTCGTCTACAACCCTTGCGCCTAATCGACTAATTTCAATATTATCCTCAGCGCACGATACATCAAATATCAATAGGAATCTGCCGACATAAGCGCCTTCATCTGTGCCTACAGCAAAACGAGTAAAGGAGTTTCTGGTGCCGCTACCTTTAAGATTAATTACCCATTCTGTGCCATTATTAGCAACTGTTGTTTCATTCTTATCGCCTTTTTGAGTAGCAAAGGTCATCCTTTCGTTTATGATCGAATCAAAGTATTCCGTTTTAGGGTAGGATTCATGGAGCAAGCCTCTAGATGTTGTGATAAAGTCATATCTGTTTAATTCGTCCACCACATAATACTCGCCGTTATAGAGCGTCTTATATGCGTTACAATTTGCGCATTCTAACGGATTTTTGCTAAAGTCGTGGTCTAGCAAAGTTGTTATGAACACATCTTCTTCGGACACTATTTCGCCATCTACGATATACGCGTCGCAATCATCGCATCTTTGATGGGCAATATGACCATATTCGTAACAAGTAACATCTTTAGCGGGCACATCGCGTAATTCAGACACATGATTATTAGGATCTATTGACAATATAACGTCTTTTTTACGAACTTTATTTCCGTCAAGATAATATGTTCCACAATAAACGCATCTTTGATGCGCCATATGACCTTCCGATATACAAGTAGGTTCTAGCGCGGGGATATTCTCTAACTCGCAAACATCATCTTTAGAAATTACGCTTTCTTCTGCTGGTCCAAAATATAGAAGTTTTCCGTCAACTATGTCATATGTATGATCTAGCTCAATATAATGCAAATTAAATAATGTAATCGTAGAAGGCTCCGCGCAAACAAAGATTTGCACTATTTGTTCGGGGTCTGTGGTTTCCATTACATATATAAATCTATATATAGTATCCGCTTCAAGTTTGCGCTCGGAGTTATTTTCTTCGTTAGCGTTACGACCTAGAAGCAATGATTGGTTATCTTTAAATACATCTATAGCTTGTTCGTCTACCACCCTTGCGCCTAATCGATCGACCGCAACTTCACCTGAAGCTCTTAAGTCAAATATTAACAGGAACCTGCCGATATATGGCTCATCGCCTTGTCCTAACTTAAAGCGAGTAAAGGTGTTACTAGTTGACCCAGGATTGCCCTCAAGAGATATAATCCATTCAGAATCGATGTTCATTACAGTAGCGGCATTGGTCTGAGTAGCAAAGGTCATTCTTTCATTGCTTAACGAAATGAGAAATTCTTCTTTATCGTCGGTCCAATGATGCGTGCCTATAGATGTCGCGACAAAATCATATTTATTAGTGTCATCAACTACATAATAATCGCATTCATAAAGCGCTTTATACGCGTCACAAACCGAACAAACTAAAGAATCGTCGCCAAAATCATGACCCTTGTTTATAATAATATCGCTTTCGTTTACTTCTTGGCCGTCAATATAATACTTATCACAATCATCGCAAAATTGATGAGCATGTATGCCGTCTTCATAACAAGTCGCCGATACGCCAACTATGTCTCTTAAGCTAGTATGATTATCAGGATTGGTCGGCATGATGATTGCATTTGCGCCTACTGGCGCGCCGTCAATGAAATGCGTGCCGCAATCATCGCATATTTTATGCGCATAAACGCCAGGCTCTGAACAAGTTGCTGGTATTTCGGCTACATCGCGTAAGTTAAGATGATTACCTGGAGCAATAGGCAATATAACTTGACTTGCGTCTACTTCTTCGCCGTTAATATAATATTTTCCGCAATCGTCGCACACTTCATGAGCAAGAACGCCTTCTTGTATGCAAGTCGCGGGTAAGCCAGACACTTGGCGTAAATCAGTGTGATTATCAGGATTTATCGGTATTATAACATCATCAGCGCTTAGTTCTTGGCTATCTATATAATATTTACCGCAGTCATCGCATTTTTGATGCGCGTAAACGCCAGACTCAGAACATGTTGCGACCTTGCCGGCTACATCGTGTAAATTAGTATGATTATTATAATCTATTGGAATTATAATATCCTCTTCGGTCACTTCTTCGCCGTCAATAAATAATTTTTCGCAATCAAGACATTTTTTATGAGCTTGAACGCCTGTCTCGCTACAAGTTGCTACCTCGCCATCAACATCGCTCAAGTTAGCGTGATTATCGGGATCGATAGGAACTAAAATATCCTCTTCGGTCACTTCTTCGCCATCAATAAATATTTTATCGCAACTCTCGCATTTCTGATGCGCTATGTATCCTTTTTCTATACAAGTAGCGGCTTGAGCGGACACATCTATAAATGAATGATTATGCTTATCAGGGTCGGAACATCCAGCCCCAAAGATTCCATTAAAGCATAGAATCGCGCAAAGCAATAATAATAGCTTTGATCTTTTCATCTTCCTCTCCTCTTTTGTTAATTTGCCTAAAAGCATATGATTTTTTATAATTCTTCGCCACATCTATAGCAATATCCCTCATGCGCCCACTCATGCGCGCATTCTTCCAAAGAGATAACGCTATCAGTCGCTTTGCCAAAATACATAAGTTTCCCATCGACCTTTTCTTCTTTATCAGCCAAGGGGATGAAATGCAGATTAGATAATGTAATAGTGGATTGTTCAGCGCAAATAAATAATTGAACCATTTGCTCGGCTTCTGTGGTTTCCATAACATATATAAATCTGTATGTCGTGTTTGGCTCCATTCTGCGATTGGGATTGCCCTCTTCTCTCGTATCGCTTCCAAGAAGTCTTGATTGTCCCGCTCCATAGGTGCTATCGACAGCCTCGTTATCAACTACCCTTGCGCCTAATCGTCCAATTTCAACATTATCTGATATCTTGATATCAAAAATCAAAAGGAATCTGCCGACATAAGCGCCTTCATCTGTGCCTACAGCAAAACGAGTAAAGGAGCTTTGGGTGCCGCTACCCTTAAGATTAATTACCCATTCTGAGCCGTTATTAGCAACTGTGGTTTGGTTATTATCGCCTTTTTGAGTAGCAAAGGTCATCCTTTCGTTTATGATTAAGTTAAAGTATTCCGTTTTAGAGCCGGATTGATGGAGTAAGCCTCTAGATGTTGTAATAAAGTCATATCTGTTTAATTCGTCCACCACATAATACTCGCCGTTATAGAGCGTCTTGTATGCGTTACAGTTTACGCATTCTAACGGATTTTCGCTAAAGTCATGTTTCTCCTAAAGCATCAATTACAATTTCTTCTTCGGATACTTCATTGTCGTCAATTATAAGAACCCCGCAATCATCGCATTTTTTATGAGCTACGACCCCGTTTTGGGTGCAAGTGGCGGATACGCCAGCTACATCGTTTAAATTTTCATGATTGTGCGGGTCAATATCCAGCTTTACCGTATCTTCGCTTACAACCTTACCGTTGAGAAATATTGCTCTGCAATATATACATTGCTGATAAGCAACATTACCTTCGCTTATACATGTAGCTGCTTGATCGGGTATATCAAATAATGTATGTGTATGAACTTTATTGCCTTTATCCGCGCATCCAGCGCTAATTGCCATCACAAAACAAATTAATACGCTTAACATTATGAATGTTCTTATTTTTTTCATTTGTAACTCTCCTTTCATCTTCCCGCATTTGACTACGGTATTAGCGCGCTAATTCGTCTTTTCTTTACGGCCTTTTCTAGTAAGAACAATATCTTTTACAAGTCCGTAAACAAAATACAACCCAAATCCAGACGCACACCATATGAATAATGTCATAGATACTCTAGTAATTATAGGCACAGCTATTTCCCAAGCGGGCGTAATTGTAATAAATTTGGTGTCGCCTGCTATGCCATTCATCGTGTTACTATTTACAACGGTATATAATACATTCTTAACCGCGGCGCGCATGTGCCAAGCAAGCTCGCCATAACCTTCAGCATAGGATGTAAAACGAATATCGTTACCATCATAATCGTAACCGCTTCTATTGCCCGCGGGGTTACCATCAGGCAAATCATTGCCATTTAATACGCCTTGAATAGGACTCATATAAGGTCTTGATGAATTAAAATCCGAAACTGCAAAGCTAGTCATTCCATATTCAGCGCGTAATACTGTATTAATAAAGCCTTGTCCTCCAATCCATTTCGCTCCCGCGCGGTTCATTCCCGTCATCACTCCAAGAACAGGGTTTGGCGTATATTCTTGGTCAATTTCTATAGCGATTTGGATAGCTCTCAAATAAATTTCACGAATGGATTGCTCGTTTGCCCAAACATTAAGACCAGCGCGGTGTGTTTCTTGATCGTTAAGTATGGCGTGCTTCATAAGAACAAATACGCCTAATTTATGCAAACCTACAGCTTCATAGCCGGCGGCCACGCCTGTCAAGAAGCCGTCCTCAGAATAATATTCAAAAGTTCTGCCACAGTATGCTCCGCGGTGGATATTAACGCCTAATCCGTAAATACCGTTATAACCTAAACGCTCAATTAGCTCTGTATTATAAGTAGCGGCGACTATGCCGTTGCAAACAAAAACGGGCGGGGGTTGATTTACATTATCAGGATCCAACAATTCGGCAAATCCTCTGAATCCGCTTTGGCTGGGCAATTCACTATAAGTGCGCTGATGAATCGGAGCGAGCGCGCCATTTTGTTGCGATGAGCTAGGCGCCTCAATCGAGCTAACGCCGCGCGTATGACGCAAAGCTACCTGCAATAGATAACATGTCTCCTCCCAAGTCATACGGTCCAACAAAGTATCCCATAAGGGATCATTGAAATCTTTGCCGCTAAGGTAAATCAATTTGATTTCGTCAAAATCTAATACGCCTTCATAAAAACCAAGTTGATCGTATTTGGGATATTCTATATCATCAGTTTCAACGCTAGGATTTTCTTGCGCTTTCTTGAACGCATTATTGGCAGTTAATCTTATTCGCTTGCCATAAGTTTCTTGCCAATTACTTCTTGTCACATAGGGTTGGCTTTCATCATCAGAGGAAAAAATGCCAGCCTTTTGGAAATCAACATCGTCAAATTGATTGGTTATTTTATCTACGCCGTAATTGGCTTTTTGCCCTTCATACTGAGGGGAAAAGTTTTTGTTCGCGTTTTCAATAAAGTCATTAGTAGAGTATTTTTTGTTGTCATACTCAAAATATTTATCCCAAACAAGCTCAGCGTCGCCATCACCTCTGCTGTCATTGACAAACATCATAGACATATTTACGGATACTCCATTAGCCGCTTTATATTTTAGG
>DUVY01000073.1 GCA_012840805.1 Clostridiales bacterium
ATATTGTTGACTGCGTCGTGAGCGTCGCGAGCGGCGGTAAGCAAATATTTGTCATTAGTGTTTGTGGAACCTATTACAAAGGTCTTTTCTACATTTGCGTCGTATGCGGCGAAAAATTTCTCTTGAACCGTTATAGTCGCGGTTACTGTGGAGTTGGCGGGCACATACACTTTGTCAAATCCTATTAACTCGACGGCCGCCTTCTCTACTTTATTTTGTATATCTTTTTCGGTATAGGGCTTTTGAAGATAAACTTGAACGGTTTCTTTACCGGGTATATCAGAATTATTAGTAACATCAACAGTAACCGTATAGGTGTCATCGTCATTTTCCACAACCTGCATATTTGAATAAGAAAAGTCCGAATAACTTAATCCATAACCAAAGGGATATGTAACAACAGTAGCATAGTCAAAATCGCCCGTGTTAGCCCTGCCTGTTAAAACATCCTCATAACGCGTTTCGGTGTATTTGTATCCGTTATAAATACCTTCTTGAGCAAAACCGCGCCCTCTTTCATTGTTTCTTCTATAATATCTAGACTTGCTTTTTGCACCTCGTCCATATTTTCGAACTTAGTATCAAAATACATCTCGCCGTCATACCCGCTTCCAATCTGGGTTTTTATACCCAAAGCGCTGTTTATAATTGACGCGTTAGCGAGCAATATAGGTCCGATAGCGCTCATTAACGCAAAGATAACAAAACTTATATGCAATAATATTTTTAGGGTTAAACTAATTGCCTTATTTCTCATTTTTTTCATCCTCCCCTTTTGTCGTTGAAGCGGTTAAAGTTAATGCCGATTCCCCATCATTGTTTGCGTTAACTTTTGTTCGGTTTTGTGGAAGATAAATAGCAACCGAAGCGATAATAAAAGAAAGTACAAAAGAAAACATGCTAAACCATACTGGAAAAGGCAAAGAAAATAGCTTTTCCATAGAAAATCCATCAAAAAATTGGGTAGAAAGATAGTCTATGATACCTTCTGCTTTAATAAAAGCGGTTATGCATAAAAAGCTACTAATCATTAAAGATATAGGCGCAAGCAAAGAAGTGCGTCTATATAAAGAAAATAACACAAACGCCAATATTCCTAAAACTGAAAAGATAATTACTTGATTATTATATATTGTTTTAGAAATAGCCGAATAGGCAAAGGTATGCGCCATCGTAAGTATGAATGCCGCCAAAGCGACATAAAAACCAATCCATTTTGTTAATAAGCTTTGTTTTATTTCGTTCCAGATAGTCTTAGTTACTGTAACAAATTTATTTTCAGACATAGTCATAATACTCTCCCTTTAATCTGATGTTTGGGTGGCGTCTATTCCGCCTAGAATTGCATTGTTAGCGATTAGTTTGATAGCGTCAAGGTTAATAGGATTAGTTTTGCCAACCTTAGTTCCGCTTTCAAAGACTATTGTGTTTTTACCGCGCACAATATTAATAGTAACCACTTCTAAAGCGTATGGCTCAAAATAACCTGAACCAGCGGGTATTGACTGACTATCTACCTGTGAAACGCTTTCACCGTTCACTGTAAATAGATAATTATTTCCAAACACCTGCGCGGTGGGACGTTTACAGCACATAATTATTAGATTAATTTGCGTTGTTTCTAGGCTGATAAACTCAAATTCTAACATCATATTTCTTGACTGGAAGTTTCTTAAAGCTGCTCCGCCACTGCAAAGTTCTCCATCTTTTACTGATCCAGCTGATGAAAGAAAGGGTTTTTCTATATCAGGCAAAGTTGTCTTGTCCTCGTATGATAACAAAACGCCATCTTCATAAAGATTAGCATCTTCAGCTTCATATAAAAATTCGGATACTAGCATGTCTTCGTTTGGCTCGCTAATAGCCGATATCTCTATTGATGCTTTAAGGCTGGGATATTTTTTGCTTACCACCGCTATTGATTGCACATCTTTTGTTATTGTAATGGAAGAAGCCTCATCATAAATTTTGTCCTGATCGTTTATGCTAAAACCATATTCCGTGCCAGGCAAATCATCTATTTTGACGATGTTTTCAATCAGCGGGTCTTTGGCAACCAACATAATTTCGCTCTGGTCCTTATCAAACACAAATTTATCGCCAATTATATATGACGAGTTGTATTTGCCTTTGGTAATTCTTATAAAGCCTTTAATAACCTCATCGGTATTCGCCAAAGATTTTAGTTCTCCGCCAATAAATACCGATAAAACCATACTTCCCACAAACAAAACCCCGATAACAAAAGCCATAATAGCTTTAATCAGTTTTGAATGTAAATTGAAAAAGTCTATAAATTTTCTCATTTGACTCATCTACCACCTTTACCTCCTCAGATATTAAATCGTTAGATAAGTATAATTATATTTGTTTTTTCGCATATACAATAAAAATAAAATTGCTGTTTTTCCAAAATTATATTGCAAATTTTATTTGAATAATGCTAGCGCTAAATATTAAAGATGCAATAAATGCTTAATAGCAATTCATAACATAAACCTTCATAATTTTTACTATTGTTATATAATAATTATTAAGCATCGTATTCAATCAACTTCTCTTGATTGTGCTTTTTCGACCATATTTTTTTAGATATTATATAAAAAAGAATTTTTAATGATACTATACATTTATTAAAAAAAATTATATAATTA
>DUVY01000145.1 GCA_012840805.1 Clostridiales bacterium
ACCTTTAATTACGGCAGGGTTTACAGCCATAACTGGACCTATCGGGATTGCTATCGCTGCTATTGCAGGTGCTGCGGTTTTGGTTGTTAAAAATTGGGATGCTATAAAAGAATACTTCACGACGGGAGGCGGATCAAAGTTATTCGATAGCATCAAGACTTTATTCAACACAGTGAAAGGTGTTGTTTCAGACGTATTTTCTGACATAAAAAACACGATAACCACGATTTGGAGTGCAATTGGAGACACTACTAAAAAAATATGGGGGAACACATTTGATTCAATCGTTACAACTATAACTATTGCAGTTGACATTGTTGGAGGTGTTCTTAATACACTTATAAACTTGCTAAAGGGCGATTTTTCTGGAGCATTGGAAAGTATCAAAACATTAGCAAAAAATGTTTTTTACGGATTTAAAAACATAGTATTCAATTCGCTTTCTTCAATGACGGCTGCTTTGTCGAAGTTTTTCTCATTTTTAAAACTTAATAGTTTAGCTGAAACATTTGCGGATTGGTCAGAAAAGATAAAGCCTTCGACTGAAAAAGTAGTTGAGGAGGTCCAGGCGGTTAATGATGAGATTGAGAAAACAACCGTTGTTGCTGATGATGCAACTCAATCAATTGCAGAATTAACCGAAACACTCGATATTTTTCAGAGCGGAACAATTTCAGAAGCAATTAGAGCTACTTCAAATGAAATTAAGGTTTTAGGTGATTATTTAAAAGACTTACGAGCAGGCAAAGTTGTAGTAGCAAATGTTCATGATGAAATTGTCAAGGTTGAGGAACGTTTAAGCACTCTAAACACAGCCTTAAACACTTTGACTGGCGACAGGGAGCTAAACATCAAAGTTAATACTGATAGCGCATTAGACGTATTCAAAAGCACTGACTTTGGGAGTGAGGCTGGATTAGTTGTTCCTATACTACCACAAATTGACACCTCGTTGTTGAAAGACGGGATGGGGGATTTAAGAGCAGGATTAACAGAAGTTGCGGTTGACATTTCAGGAATGTTAACCGATTTGATTAGCGGAGCGTTTGCCAGTATTGGCGATGCAATCGTTAGCGGTGATAATTTAATGCAGAGCTTGGGAGCATCACTTTTGGGTACTATTGGTGGGATTTTAGTTCAGCTTGGAGAAATGTCAATAGCTGTCGGGGTTGGATTAGAGGCAATTAAAAAGGCATTAAGCACACTAAATCCAATAGTTGCGATATCGGCTGGTGCGGCATTGGTTGCTTTAGGCTCAATGTTCTCTGCTGGAGCGAGAAAATTAAGTCAGTCGATAGGCAGTGGTGGAGGTGGATATTCTTCTGCACCGTCATTGAGGAACACAGAACCGTCTTATGGTCCGAGCGAATATCGGGGTGCTTATCGAGATGACTTCACAGTGGAGTTTAAAATCGGAAGCAATGAGCTTGTTGGAGTTTTAGATACCGCAGAACAGAGGAGAAAGAGGTTGTAATGTAATCGTAAAAATGTTGATATGATATACAGATTAAGATATTGTAACAAGGATGGAATAGAGGCAAGGG
>DUVY01000074.1 GCA_012840805.1 Clostridiales bacterium
AGAGGGGGGGATTCGAACCCCCGGTACGGTTTCCCGTACGCACGCTTTCCAAGCGTGTGTCTTCGACCACTCAACCACCTCTCCATTAGTTGATAAGTCCAAAATATTTTTTCAAAAAACGCATATAAAAAGCTATTTAATATTATCATATCGGCGGTTTTTGGGCAAGTTTTTGGGGCAATTTGACGCCTAATAATATTTGGCAATAATTATGCAATAAAATATTAAGGCTTAAATATAATAAATACGATCTATGCGCATATACGCAACTATTTTATTATCTTTTTTTAGTTTTTTGTTTCTAAGCTTTTAAAAATCTTGCTCCCGCAATTTAAATATTAGACAGCAAAAACAATAAGTAGCCCCAAAAAAAGCGTTAATTATAGAATTTAAGGTTTTCATTGGTATGCTTTTTTAGGCAAGAATATCGTTATTTATTCGCCCTATTTTTAAGAACATAGAGATAAGCGCTCAATTTTTAAGATATTTATATCAATATTCTTAAGATATTTCACGCCAATTTCCTGCCCATCAAAACGCCCATCGCGGACGACATCATAAGCCCCCGCGTCCAGCCGCTAGAATCGCCCAGACAATGAAGTCCTTGAATATTGGTGTTAAGGTCGGTATCCATTTTGACGCGGTTGGAATAAAACTTTAATTCGGGCGAATACAGCAATGTCTCAATGGACGCAAATCCAGGCACGACTTGATCCACCGCCTGAATAAAATTGATAATATTAGTCATCGCCCTGTATGGCATAGCGGCGGTTATGTCGCCGGCTACCGCATCGGGCAAGGTGGGCTTAATATTTGAGCGCGACAGCTCGTGTTCCCAAGTCCTTTTGCCGTCCAAAATATCCCCAAAACGCTGCACCAAGATATGTCCCGCGCCCAGCATATTGGTCAATTCGCCCACTTTTTGCGCGTATTCTATGGGCTGATTAAAAGGATGGCTAAAATTATGCGAGCACAAAATAGCGAGATTGGTGTTTGGGGACTTAAAATCTTTGTAAGAGTGCCCGTTGACCACCGCCAAACCGTTGTCATAATTTTCCTGACTTACAAACCCGCCCGGGTTTTGACAAAAAGTGCGCACCTTGTTTTTGAAAGGTTTGGGATATCCTATAAGTTTGGATTCATAAAGCACATTATTAACGGTTTCCATAACTTCGTTTCGCACCTCCACCCTTACGCCTATATCAACCACGCCCGGCTCGTGCGCTATTTTGTGTTCTTGACAGATTTTTTCCAGCCAATCCGCGCCCCGTCTTCCCGTCGCCACAACGGTATGGTCTGCAAATATCTCAAAACTCTTAGCCCCGTCAAAAACTATCACGCCCTCGCATCGCGAGTTTTTTAGAATAAGGTTGGAACACTCGGTCTCAAACAAAATCTCAACGCCGTTGTCAATCAAATAACGCTCCAGCCCAAGATAAATCTCTTGCACCTTTTCTGTGCCCAAATGCCTGATAGGGCAGTCAACGAGCTTAAGCCCCGCCACGATAGCCCTTTTTCGTATTTCTTTTATTTCTTCGGTATTGGCGATGCCTTCTATTTTTTGATCCGCCCCAAACTCTAGATATATTTGGTCCGTATAATCTATCAGCTCTTGCGTTTTTTGCTCGCCTATCAATGCGGGCAGGTCTCCGCCCACTTCGTAGCTTAGCGAAAGCTTGCCGTCCGAAAAAGCGCCCGCGCCCGCGAAGCCCGTCGTTATATGGCAATAAGGCTGGCAATTTAGGCATTTTAGGGTCTTATGTTTGGGACAGC
>DUVY01000075.1 GCA_012840805.1 Clostridiales bacterium
GAGCGTTTGCGAAAGATACCATCTAAACAAAAACCCAATGGTTTTTGTGATAACGGAAAAAACAGTTATAGTCGCGGCGGTTCTTAATAAATCTTTGATAGTATTGTTCTCCTTTTTAAAATACAATTGTTTTAAACATATATTTGTGCATAATTAAGGCATAAACTTTTTTGTGTTTTTATGAAAAAAAATGATGAAAAAAATAATAAATTTTCGTCTTTTGTTTTTTTTGAGCGTCGCTATAGGCGCGCTAATATTAGGAATATGCGAGATGTTTCGCCATAATTACCTTTGGGCGTCATTAAGTTTGTCGGCTTTTTGCGTTATGGTTGTCATTATTTCGCTTTTTCAAGGTCGCCGAGTCAATATAATAATAACTTTGGTTTTGTCATTGATTTGTTTGGGCTCAACGCTATATACGCTTTATTTTTGGGAAGGCAAGGACCAAAAAGGGCAAATAGTCTTGACCTTAACAGACCAAATAACCCAAGACCAAAAGACGCTTTTCGCGATAGGCAAAGACATAGAGATAAATGGCAAAAAAACAAAAGGCAAAGCCCAAATTTTTGTAGAATTGGACGACCAAAGTTATCTATATGGTTTGCGCGCGGGCGATAAGGTTATGGTTTATAGCGGCGATTTGACCGCCCTGAAATTAGACAATTTGGATTATCTTAACTCCCAAAATTATCACGAGAACATAAAGTATGTCATAAGATGCCAAGAATTTGACATAAGGCGATATAGCGGCGAAAGCGATATCTTATCGGGTTTTAGGTATAAGCTAAAAGATATTATTTTTAAAAACATCTCCGACTCTGACGCCGCGAGCATAAGCTACGCGATGATAACGGGCAACCGCGATTATATCTCAACCGATATATATCAAAGTTATAAAACAGCCGGACTTGCGCATATTCTGGCTGTATCGGGAATGAACATAAGCTTTTTGATTATTTGCATAAGCATTCTCTTTTTTGGCGTTAAGCGTTTTAGGATATCCAAGCTGATTATAATGATAGCGTTTATAGGTTTTTATTGCGCGTTATGCTGTTTCGCCCCTTCGGTAGTTCGCGCCGCGATTATGGGTATAATAATGATTGTATCCAAAACATTTGGGCAAAGATTGGATTCTTTAAATAGTTTGGGCTTTGCTTCTATATTAATGCTTGTATTTAAGCCGCTTTATATTTATGAGTTGTCGTTTTTGCTGTCGTTCGCGTCCGTGTTTTCAATAGTTTGCCTATATTCGCCCTTTGTAAAATTGTTCAAAAAAATACTAAGGGGCAAACAAGGCGCAAAAATCGCCCAATTATGCGCGATGACGCTGTCCGCCAATATAGGCGTATATCCCTTGATAGCGCATTTTTTTAACACATTTTCGGTTTATTCTTTAATAGCCAATTTGATACTCTTGCCGCTGATAAACATTGCCTTTGTCGTTTTATTCGCCGTTTGTTTGATAATTCTAATCATTCCGTTTTTGGCTTTTTTGATGGCGCCTGTGGGCTGGCTTTTGGCTTTGATAAACGCCCTAACGCGCCTAATAAGCTCGCTGCCGTATGCGGAACTTATTGTTTTTTCTTTGGGCGGTTTGGCGGTCTTTTATTTTATATGCGTTTTTATTTGGGGCGGATATATCAACATATCCAAAAAGCCCAAAGCCGCGGTCTCTCTTATCTTAGCGCTCTTTTTCGCTGTTTCGGTGACCGTCACTAATTTGCCGTCCGTTTACGCGCAAGATTTTTATATGGCTTACGATAGCGCGATTGGCGAAGTCGGGCTCGTGATTGAAGACAATTTGAAATATGTTATCGGTCAAATTAACAAATATAATTATGCCAAAATAAAAAAAGAGTTAATCAATCAAAAAATACGGAAAATAGATTGCCTGATAATAACCTCAAAGCCTTATGACGCCCAAGCGCTAATTGATTTTGGCGAGGATTTTTCAATCAACAAGATAGCGCTTATCACAGACGACTGGGCGCTGTGCGACGAAATAAAAATTAAATCCCGAAAGGATGTAATCCAAATTTTTGATAATATAAATTACAAAATCAACGACCTTGAAATCTATTCTTATAGTTATAACAATATAAGATTAGGTTCGCATATTTTAGTCAACGGCAAAAAAATTTTGTATCCTTTGAATTTGGACAAGGACAAGCTTGAGATATTAAACACTCTTAGCGTCGGCTGCGATGTTTTGGTCTGCAATAAGTATATAGAAAATATAGATTATATGCTGTATTTGATTTATGACTGCGATAACGCCGATCCTAACATAATTAAGCTAAGCCAAATCAATAATTATACCTTTTCGCTTTAGAAAAACACCGTTTTATGCTAAAATTGTTACAAAGCACAAAAAAGCCAAAGAACTAATGATTAAACTACCGATATTTTCAAGCATAAAAGACAGCGCCCTTAATATAAAGAAAAAAATCAGAAAATTCAGACTGATCTCAGGACTTGTAATATTGGCGCTGTCCGTCTTAATGATTTTGATTGAAGTATTGGTTTTGAAAGATTCTTTATTCAAAGACGCGGCGCAGAGCCCAAAATTTATGATATTTGCCGCTGTTAGCTTGGCGTTAAGGCTAGTCACTATTATTTACGCTTTTTGTTTTTTGGTTATAAGCGCCCGCATAAAAAACAAAGCGCTCAAACACAGCCTTTACGCGATACTCATTTTGCTAAAAATTATTAATGTTTTGACAATATTTGGCTGGGGCTCGGCAAATAATATAATAAGGGGCTTGCTAGGCTTAATCCCCATAATAATTTCTTGTTATGCTTTAATCGCCAGCGTCGCGTTTGGAAAAATGACTGATTATCTAAAAAAACATCTTACAGAGCTAAAAGACCAAATTATTACGAAAAAGGGCAATAACGCCAATGAAATATAACGCGCTTGCAACGCATTTAAAAACCAAACAATACGCTCCGTGTTATCTGATACAGGGCGAAGACAAATGGCTGGTAAACTCGGCTATTGTTATGTTATGCGGTATTGTGTCCAATCCGCTACTAAACTGCGGTATTTTTCAAGAAAACGAACACGAAGACAATATAATAAACGCTCTCAAAGTAATGCCGTGGGATTCGGATTATAGGGTCGTGGTCGTAACGGAGTTTACAACCACTAGACCCGTCGTCAATTCCGGCGGCAAAAACACGGGCAAACCTATCTTAGAATATCTAAAAGACCCCAATCCTAGTTCGGTTTTGGTAATGGTTTCAAACGGGAGCGAGTTTTTTTCCAAGCTAAAAGCGTATGCCCAAATAATAGATTGTTCCAAGCTTGAAAACTTTGAGCTCGCCCAATATATCAAAGACCGTTGTCAAGACCGCATAGAAAAAGCCGCAATAGACACCTTGATAGCTTATTGTTCTAGCGATATGGGCAGGATAAATACCGAATTAGACAAAATCTTGTCTTATAAAGAAAACGAGCCTATAACCGAACAGGATGTAATTGAGCTTGCCATAAAAGACGACGATTACAAAATATACGAGCTTACCAACTGTTTGGCGGACAAAAACCCCGACCAAGCCTTTAAAATTTGGAACAGCTTGTCTTACGGCGCGGATAATGTCTATCTTGTCAATTCGGTTTATAATTATTTTAGAAAATTATTATATACCGCCGTCAACAAAAATCAGCCCGAGTTATACAAAAAACTCAATGTCAACCAATACGCTTTTAGATATTTGGAAAGAAACTCAAAAAAGTTCGGCGCGCAAAAACTCAAAAAAATTTGCGATATGCTTCAATTAATGGACTATTATATTAAAAGCGGAAAGATAGACAAACAAGCGGCGGGCGACAAAGTTATTCTTAATATAATCAATATTTAGGTGAGATATGGAACTTACAAAAAAAATTCAAAATTTGATTGATAAAATACCCGTAATAGCGGGCATAGTTATGCTGGCTGTAAGCATTACTTTCGCTTCTTTATACAGCTCTCAAGAAACCACTATGCTTATTTTTATGATGACATGGGGACAAAGCGGTATGGCTAGCGAGACCTTGGGCTGGTGGTTTTATATTATGGGAGGGCTGATATATTTTGGGCTTTTTGAGCTTTTGATGCGCGTAATTATTTATTTTGTGCGCTGGCAGTTGCCTATGCTAGATAGAAATACTTCGTATCACTATATAAGGGTTATTTTTTCTGTCAATTATTTGATATTGGGGCTGTTTCATTTGGCGTATTTTTTCTTCCCCCTTTTGCAAGTTTGGGGCGCGCTATTTGATTTTTTGGTAAGCTCTTTGTTTTTGTATCTTGCTTATCATTTGATATCGCGGAAAGCGCTTCCTAACTTTTTGTGGGCAAGAGCGCTGAGGGCTGTCGCTATGGTTTTCTTTATCTATCACGGGATTAATGTTTTCTTAGGATTGTTCACAGCGTTAGGAGGCGTATTATGAAAAAGGTTTTGATGTGTTTTTTGATGTTGATAATAGGCTTAACATTTTTTATAACGCCCAAAAACGCGAGCGCCCAATCGGATTATACCCCTGTCATAAACGACACAGAAGAGTTTTTGGAAGAGTTTTTGCAAGACTGCTATGACCGCACAAGTTTTTCCGAAGCCGAAAAAGACGCTGCCCAATGGATAGCCCAAAAATTTGATTCTTTCGGTCTGAATACCGAAATTCAAGAGTTTGACGCCGAATACAACGGCAAAAAAATGTCGTCCCAAAATGTAATAGGAGCGCTTGATTTTGAACGCCATAAACAAGTCATTATATGCGCTCATTATGATAATATTTACGGTTCAAACGACATAGAAGGCTTTGGAGCCGAAGGCGCGTATAATAACGCCACCGGCGTAGCCGTCCTATTGAGTTTGGCGAAACATTTTGGCGAGCTAAAACAACAAGACGAAAACTTTGCTTTGGATTTTAATATAATCTTTTTGGCGCTGGGCGCTGAAGAAGTCGGTCTGCACGGGTCTTATTATTATGTCAGTCAAATGCTGCCCAAACAAATAAGCAATACTTTGCTGGCGATAGACCTTGACTGCGTGGGCGGCGGAGATTATTTGTATCTATATTGCGACGAATTAGAAACCGTCCACGAGCGATTTATAAAGCAAATTGCCGATAATAATAGCCTGCCTTTAAGATTGCCGCCTGTTAACAAAAAGACATTGCCCGCATCAACGCCTGTTACGCCTTATATCCATTACGGGCTTAACAGCGCCAACTTGTATTTTATGTCCGTAGGCGTTAACAGCGCGCACTTTTTCTCTCGCAATTGGCACACCAACAACAAAATAGGTATGGTAGAGTCAGAAAACAATCCCACTATAATCTATACCAAAGACGACAACCTAAAAACTTTGAGAAGGCTATACGGCGATACTTTTATTCAAAAAATGAACGCCGTCGCCGATATAATATTTTATGCTTTGACTGATTCTGAGTTTACGCAATCAATGGAAAAAAGCGCGGCGCAAAGACCTAATTATAATTGGCTTATCAACGGCAGCCTTATGGCGTATATAAAACTAGGGCTTATTGTAATAATGGGCATTATTGTATTTTTCCTAATAAGGAATTTTACCGCCCGTTACCCCGTGCCCGTTATAACCATAAAACCCACGCCGCCGCCTACGGTTTTTGGCGATGAATACGATAAAAAAGACACCGACCAAAAAGATAACAATCAACCGCCTCAAAACCCTTTTGAAGGGTATTAATTAAGGTGGCAAAATAGTTTAGCTTTTGGCGTCTTTGTATTTGCAAAAAAATTACAAAAATGTCAGATTTTGTTAAATTTTCAAAAAGATATAAATATTGTAAGAGTTTTTAGCTTTTTTATTGTTTAATCTATTGTAAATTATATTATATACGAGTATAATAATTTTTAATAAACATCTGATTTTTTGAAAAAAACTACTCAGACTTATGGAGAACATTTTGATTTGAAGGTACAATTTGATTTATTGACTTATTTTTATGGCTACATAGCGAAATTAATTGAAGCACAATTTGATTCTTTAGAGCTAAATAATGCCGCATCCAAACTCATTGAAGGCGATTATCAAGATTATGACCAAGTTTTAGAATTGTCTATTAAGGTGAATCAAGACATTTTGGATATTATGAACTCAAGAAAGGAATTGTCAATTTTTACTAATGTTTACAAGCAATACGCTAATTAACAATTAGAACGGCGGCGAGATAGATGAACTTTTTTGAAAAAACGGCGGAAGTGTTAAAGAGCTTTAATGGTTGGGATGCTGTAGAAATTATAGCTTTTGCTTTGATTTTCTATGGCGTTTTCGCGTTTTTAAAAAACGCCAATGCGTTAAGAGCCTTAAAGTATATCATTATTTTTATCGCCGTTTTGTTGTTTGTCTTGTATTTTAGCGACGAGATGCCAGCTTTATATATAGCGGCGAAGATATTCGTCTGGGCGGGAATCGTGGTGTTTTTTCTCGCGTTCTTCCCCGAAATCAGAAGAAGCATGTTAAAATTAATAACCGCCAAAAAGACCGTAAGCCACTTTACAGTAGATTCCAAAATTTCGGACGAAGAGCTTTATAACGGAATCAACGAAATCATAAAGTCCACTCAATCTCTGTCTAAGAGCAATACGGGCGCTTTGATAGTGTTAGTAGCCAACGCGGTGCCTTCTCATATTATTGAGAGCGGCGTAAAACTCAATTCGGCAATAAGCGCGGCGCTTTTGGACA
>DUVY01000180.1 GCA_012840805.1 Clostridiales bacterium
ACGGAGTGGACTTACCTGCCTTGTTATATTTCGAAGAAAAATTTATTAACCAAGAGTTTATATGGTGGAAGTACTCTCAGGAATGGCTAGACTCGCTATCAACTAACCCCGAAATGTAGTTTCATTAAGTTAATTCAAGTGAAAACTATATTATGTGCCGAACTTTTTTAATTCCACAATATGCTGGGCCGATGTTATTTTTAACGTCGGCCCAGCAAGAATTCTCCCATCCTCTATAGGTGGGAGATGAATTGCTAAATCACTCGACAAAATAATATTATAATAACATTAGAAGGAGGTGTATTTATGTTAAAAGCATATAAATTTAGACTATATCCCAATAAAGAACAGAAAGAATATTTTGCTAAATGCTTTGGTTGTACTAGATTTATTTACAATCAAATGTTAGCAGATAAAATTGAATACTATAAGAAAACTGGCGAAATGCTTAACAATACACCTGCACAGTACAAGAAAGAATATCCTTGGTTAAAAGAGGTGGATAGTTTAGCTTTAGCAAATGCACAACTTAACTTAAATAAAGCATACAGAAACTTCTTTAGAGATAAGTCTGTAGGTTTCCCTAAGTTCAAGAGTAAGAAGAATAGACAATCATACACAACCAATAATCAAAATGGAACAATTTATATTGAAGATAAATATATCAAATTACCTAAGCTAAAATCTAAAGTAAAAATCAAACAGCATAGAAAGTTCACTGGATTAATCAAATCTTGCACTATATCTAAAACCCCAACAGGTAAATATTTTATATCTATCTTAGTAGATACCGAAATAAATCAGTTGTCTGAAAACAATAATAAAATAGGTATTGATTTAGGAATCAAGGACTTTGCAATTACTTCTAATGGAGATAAATATGAAAATCCTAAATGGTTAAGAAAGTCTGAAAAGAGATTAAAGAAACTACAAAAAGATTTGTCAAGAAAAAAGAAAGGCAGTAAAAACAGGGAAAAATCGAGATTAAAACTTGCTAAAGCTTATGAAAAACTAGTAAATCAAAGGCAAGATTTTCTTCACAAATTATCCTCTAAAATTATAAACGAAAACCAAGTTATAGTTTTAGAGGACTTAAAGGTAAAGAATATGCTAAAAAATCATAAGCTAGCAAAGGCAATAAGTGAAGTGTCATGGAGTGAGTTTAGGAGACAATTAGAATATAAAGCAGAATGGTATGGCAGAGAAATCATAATAGCTCCATCAAATTATGCAAGTAGTCAAATATGTTCTAGTTGTGGTTATAAGAATCCAGAGGTGAAAAATCTAGCACTAAGAGAGTGGATTTGTCCTGAATGTAGTACACATCACAATAGAGATATAAACGCAGCAAAGAACCTACTAAAATTAGCCATGTAGGTGGTAAAACTGGGGATGGAACAGCCCTTTGAGCGTGGGTAAACTTGCTCCGATGGGAGTATTGACCACGAAGCTACCACCTCTATAGGTGGGGAGTAGTTCACCGTCGGATCTATAGGGAAAATTTTTTTTAGATACTAACTACGATACTATATGTAGTATCTCTAAAAATTTGTTGGTACTAAGTTCGATACAACGTATTGTGCCGAAATTTTAAAACTTAAAGAATTCCA